>JBDRLK010000033.1:0-10918 GCA_043813155.1 Pseudomonadota bacterium
CTCCCGCGCGCCGTCTGTGTTCATTCCTCTCTGAGGCTCGCAGTGAAGCCGTAGACCGAGGAGCCGGATGCGGGAAATCCGCTTGTCCGGATCTGCGGGGGGCCTGGCGGGAGAAACCCCGCCAGGCTATCCCGAACACCCTTTCAACGTGCGCCGGTTGACATTAAACAGTATGTACGATATCGAAGAGGTGTGCAGCACCACCCGTGATTGTAAAACAGGAGACAAGCCATGCTAAATTACGACTTGACCGGGATGCAGCAGGAGATGCGAAGAAGCGTACGGGAGTTTGCCGAGCAGGTCATCAGGCCCCGGGCCGTCGAGCTCGACGAAAAGGAACAGTTTTCAGTTGAAATCACGAAGCAGATGGCGGAGCTCGGGCTTCTCGGCGTCACGGTGTCCGAAGATTACGACGGGGCGGGACTGGACTACCTTTGCTATGTCATCGCGGTGGAGGAGCTTGCAAGGGTGGACGGCTCGCACGCGGCGACTATAGCGGCCGGCAACAGCCTCGGCATTTCACCGATAGTCAGCTTCGGGAGTGAAGAGCAGAAACGCGAGTGGCTGCCCCCGCTGTGCAGCGGCGAGGCCATGGCGTCGTTCGGCCTTACCGAGCCGGACGCGGGGAGCGACGCCGGCGGAACGAAAACAACGGCAAAGCTCGAGGACGGCCGGTGGACCATCAACGGTTCGAAAATCTTCATCACCAACTCGACCAACCCGCTGGCGAAGATCTGCACGGTCCAGGCGCTGACAGGAAAAAGGGACGGCGGGAGAAAGGAGTACTCCTGCCTGCTCGTGCCCAACGGGACGCCCGGGTTCACGGCAAAGACAATGCACGGGAAACTGATGTGGCGCTCGTCGGACACCGGCGAGCTGTACTTTGACGACTGCAAGGTGCCGGAGAGCGCGCTGCTCGGCAAGCGGGGAGGGGGTTTTCACCAGATGCTCCAGACCCTCGACGCCGGGCGGCTGGCCATCGGGGCCATGGGGCTGGGCGGGGCCCAGGGCGCCTTCGAGGCGGCGCTTCAGTATGCCGGCGAGAGGAAACAGTTCGGCAGGACGCTCAACTCGTTTCAGGCGACCCAGTTCAAGCTGGCCGACATGGCCATGGAGATCGAGGCCGCGCGCAACCTCCTGTACAAGGCCACGTGGCTGAAGATGGAGGGCAGGCCGTTCACCACGGAGGCCGCCATGGCCAAGCTGTACTGCTCGGAAGTTTTCAAGCGCGTGGCGACGGAGTCCGTGCAGATTCACGGTGGATACGGGCTGATGAAGGAATACCACGTGGAGAGGTTTTTCAGGGACCAGAAGCTTCTCGAGATAGGCGAGGGTACGAGCGAGGTGCAGCGCATCGTGATCGCAAGGCAGATCGGCGCCGCGCCGGGAAAAAAATAACAGCCCAAAAGGTATATGCTACTGAGACATGAACGCCCCAGGGCATGACAGCTTGATTTCGCTGCGCAACGTCAGCAAGAGCTTTGACTACGAGTATGCCCTGAGGAACGTGGATCTCGATATCCGCAAATCCGAGGTCACGGGGATCATCGGCCCGGGCGCCTCGGGCAAAACAGTCCTTATAAAAATCATGGCCGGGCTGATCAAGCCGGACGAGGGAGAGGTCTTTGTGGAGGGCGTCAACACGGTCAAGCTCGGCGAGTTCAACCTGCAGAAGATCCGCTCCGGCATCGGCATGCTTTTCCAGAACAACGCGCTGTTCGACTACCTTTCCGTCGGCGAAAACATCGCCTTTCCCCTGAGGCGCCTCTTCAAGCTCAGCGAAGAGGAAATCAGGCAAAAGGTGGCCGGGAGGCTCGAAAGGGTTGGCCTGGCCGGCATGGAGGACAGGGTGCCGGCCAGCCTGTCGGGCGGCCAGAAAAAGAGGGTGGGCATCGCACGGGGGACCGTGGCCAGGCAGCCGATCATCATATGCGATGATCCCACGGCCGGGCTGGACCCCGTGACGGCAAGCAAGATCTTTCTCCTGCTCCAGGAGGAGCAGCGCAATACGGGCGACACCTATATCGCCATATCCTCCGACGTGGACAGCCTGATAAAATACGTCGACCGCCTGGTCATCATGAACCGCGGCCGGGTCATATTCCACGGCACTGTGGACGAGGCCTTCGAGTCCGACGAGCCGTTCGCCAGGGCGTTTGTCCGCGGAGAGTGGAGGTCGGATTGAAAAGGGCAGGCCGGAATATCAGCGATGCTCTCAGCCTCCCGCTTGTAACGGTGGGCCGGACGTTTCTTGAAATATCCCTGGCGCTGGGCGGGATGATCATGCTCATGGTCAGGATGGCAAGAGTCCTGTTTCCGCCCGACATAGATTCGAGGGAATTCTGGCGCAACCTGTACTGGATGGGCAACAAGTCCGTTCTCATTGTCTCTCTTTCGGCTTTCTTTGTCGGCGTAACCCTGGCGGTCCAGGCCACGGTCTACGTCGAGTCGCTCGGTGCCCATTCTCTCGTCGGCTGGGGCTCCGGGTATATCATCCTTCGCGAGCTGGGCCCCGTGTTCGTGGCCCTCATGTTTTCAGGCAGGGTCGGCTCCAACAACACGGCCGAGCTCGCGACCATGGTCGTGACGGAGCAGATCGACGCCCTCAGGGCGCTGGGGATCAACCCCTATTCCTACCTGATTCTTCCCAGGGTTATTTCGATGATCTTTATCAATATTGTTCTCACGGTCATAGGCAACGGCGTTGCCATAGCGGGCTCGGCGCTGGTCGCCGATTCCCTGATGAACATCGACTGGCACGTTTTCTGGCGCGGCATCGACGATTACCTCTGCCTGTGGGACATGTGGCTCGGGCTCGTCAAGTCCGTTGTGTTCGGGTTCATTATCGCAATATCGAGCTGTTACTGGGGGCTTAGCGTTACGGGCGGCGCCCCGGGAGTCGGCCGGGCGGTTTATTCGTCGGTTGTTTCCTCGGCAACGGGGATTTTTATAATGAATTATTATATTACGTTCTTTATCGGCTGAATGACCTGCGGGGCCTGCCGCCCCGCCGAAAGACAGGCATGAGCGCGAGCAAGCAACAATCGCAGATCGTCGCAACCGAGGGGCCGCCGCCCGTTCCCTGGTGGGGAGTGCTCCCCGTCATGGTGGGGTCAGGGTTCATGGGCCTGTCAAGGGCTGCGCTGCACGTATGGTCGATACTGTTCAGGACCCTGTACTACATCGTCAGGGGAAGGGTCGTCTGGAAAGACACCATGGTCCAGGCGTTCGAGTTCGGCTGGCGGTCCATCTTTTTCGTCACCGTCACCATGGGATTCGTGGCGATGCTGTTTGTTTACATGTCCGCCTACCAGGTCAACCAGGTGACCGGCGATCTTCAGCTCGTCGGCGCCACTTACATAGAGCTCGTGATCAAGGACCTCTACCCGTCCATCGGGGCGGCCATCCTGGCAACCAGGCTCGGGGCCGGCATGGCCGCCGAGATCGGCTCCATGGTGGTCACCGACCAGGTGGATGCCGTGCGCATGTGCGGGTCCGATCCCGTGGAGTATCTCGTCGTGCGCAGGTTCGTGGCCAGCATCGTTGCCGGTACGTCGCTCCTGATCTACTCGGGCGGGGTCCTGATCCTCGTCGGAATGTTCACGGTCTACAGGTATTTCGACGTCAACCCGAGAATATTCTGGAACCTGTCCATGGTGCAATGGCACGAGGTCGGCCTGGGGATCGTGAAAAGCCTGGCCTATACCGCCGCGATACCCATTGTTTCATGCTACTGCGGCCTTTCCACGTTCGGAGGGTCAAAGGGCGTGGGCTGGGCAACGACGAGGGCTGTCGTGAATTCCACGTTTGCCATCATCATGCTCGATGCGCTTATTTCGATTATTCATTATTTTATGTTTTATTGATGATACGCTACGAGCACATACGAAAGACCTTCGGCCCCAAGGTGGTCCTCGAGGATGTTTCCGTCAGGATCAAGGATGAAGAGGTTTTCTTTGTTGTCGGGCAGAGCGGCGTGGGCAAGTCGGTGCTCATCAAGCTGCTCATCGGGCTCCTCGTCCCGGACAGCGGGCGGATATTCATCGATGACGCCGAGGTGACGGCCCTTGACGAGAGAAGCCTTCTGAAGGTAAGGCGAATCTGCGGCATGGTCTTTCAACACTCCACGCTCTTCGATTCGCTGAACATCGTGGAAAACGTGGCGCTTCCCATCCAGAAACACCGAAAGTGGAGCAACAAGAAGTCCGAGCAGGAGGCCATGAAGTACCTCGATATGGTTTACATGACCGATTTTGCGCATCGCTATCCGGCATCGCTCGGTGACGGGATGAGGAAGCAGGTGGCCATCGCCAGAACGCTGACCATGCAGCCCAAGTACGTCCTGTTCGATGAGCCCACCACGGGCCTCGACCCGATCTCGGCCCGGCGTGTCGACGCGCTTATCACGGAGCTTTCCAGGAACCTTGACGTCACGAGCATCGTCGTTTCCCATGACCTAAAAAGCATTTTCCAGGTTGCGGACAGGATCATGATGCTATATAAAGGTGAAATAAGACATTTAGGAGATATCGATTCGTTTTTGAAATCGCAGGACCCCATCGTGCAGCAGTTTATCAGCGGGAATCCCGAGGGCCCAATGGAGATATAAGGTTTGCAGGAGCGAGGCATAGAGCTGAAAGTGGGGATTCTGGTGCTGAGCGCGCTGATCCTGCTCCTGGTGTTCATTTTCGCGATGGGGGGCATCAATATCGAGAAGACCTACACCGTCAACGTTGATTTCGAAAATCCCGGCTGGGTTACGTCAGGCGCCATGGTCAAGGTCTCGGGCGTGGAGGCGGGCAAGGTAAAATCCATCACCTTCATGGGAGGCGAGTACGACCCGGTGGCCAAGCACAGGGTCTATGTCCGGCTCGAGCTCCAGATCAAGACCAGGTTCCAGAAGAACATTCATGCGGACGCGAAATTCTACGTGGCCACCCAGGGTGTCCTGGGAGAGCAATATATCGAAATTGTGCCGGGCACGTTCGAAGAGCCCTGCCTTGAGGACGGGGCGATCATTGTGGGCGTCACGCCCCCGAAGCTGGAAATAGCCATGGCCAAGGGGGCCGTCATCATCGATACGCTGCACGACATTCTGACTGAAAACAGGGAAGCGGTGGACAACATCATCGTGTCCCTGGGCGGGGTCCTGGAGGGGGTCGATACCACGCTGAAAGACAACAAGACCAACATCGACGAGATCATCGTGAACCTGAAGGACACCACGGAGGAGGCGAGAGAGCTGGTCAAAGGCGCAAGGAAGAACTACATAGAAAGCCCGAAAATAGGACGTATCGTCGCCAACATGGAGAGCATCACCCGGAAGGTAGACAAGGACATCGGGCCTATTCTGACGTCCACGAGAAAGACCGTGGACGGCGCCGGCGTGCTGCTGGGCGAAATGGACAAGCAGGACGCGCAGGGACTCAAGGACACCATCAAGCACCTTGCCTCCACGGCCAAGAACGCCGACCAGGCGGTCAAGAAGCTCGGCGACATCGTCGACTATGTTGAAAAGGGCGAAGGAAGCATCGGCGCCCTGATCAAGGACGAGGAAGTTTTCGACGACCTGAGGGAGCTCGTTCGAGACCTGAAACACAACCCCTGGAAACTATTCTGGAAAGATTAGACGCCACCTGATCAATACCCCGAGGGTAGGGGAGGCTTCAGCCTCCCCGTAAAATCGTATCGACCGGGCGGCTGAAGCCGCCCCTACCCGGCGGGTGCAGGGGCAATTCTCCGGCAGGCTCCTGAGATTGATCCTTGGGATTATTCCTCGTTGGAGTCGGAGTCGTCGGGGACGGGTGTGGCCACGGAGTTGCGGTCCGGGTCGGGGGGCTGCCGGGGAGGCGTTGAGGGAGTGGGTAGTAATGCGGCTTTTTTTCCGGGAGCGGCCGGGTCGGGCGGCGGCTTGGAATGTGTTGCGGGCTCCGGCGGCGCGGAAGAGGCGGAAGCCTGGGGCTGCTGCGCCGTTTCCCTCGGCTGCTCCTCTTTCTTTTCTTCCTGCCATTGGTATTTCACGCGCGTGTGATGGCTGAAGTGTATGGAGTCTGCAAAACTTTTCACGACCGTCTTGAGGTTCTCCACGCTGAGGCCGCACTCGTCGAGCTGCCCCTCGGAAAGCTTGCCCATGACCACATAGCTGACGACCTTTTTGATTTCCGTTTCCGTGTAATCGCTGATGGTCCTCGAGGCGGCTTCAACCGTGTCGGCCAGCATCATGATGGCCGGCTCCCGCGACTGCGGCTTCACCCCGGGGTAGGTAAAGTGCGATCGGGGCAGCCGTTCGGATTCCGGAAGGTCTTTGTTCGCGTCGCTGTACTTCCTCCAGAAGAATTCCACAACGCTCGTTCCATGGTGCATGAAGGCGAACTCCACGATGCGCTCAGGAATGGCGTTGGTCCTGAGAATCGTGACACCCTCGATGACGTGATCGATGATGAGCTCCGCGCTTTTTTCCGGTGCCAGGGTTTTATGCGGCCCCTCGCCGGTTTTGCCGTTAAGGCTGTAGTTTTCAACAAAGAACTCCGGGGACGCCGCCTTTCCGATGTCATGGAAATACGAGCCCACACGGACAAGCAGGGCGTCCACGCCGACTTTCGAGGCGGCTTCCTCGGCGAGGTTGGCGATTGCCCTGGAATGCTCCCACGTGGCGGGCGCCTGCTCCTGGAGCTTTTTAAGCAGGGGATGAGAGAGCTCCTGCAGCTCGTTCAATTTCGATTGGGATACGATCCCGAGCATGGGCCGGATAACGGCATAGAGCATCCAGATGACGGGGTAACAGAGGAGCCCGCCGCCGACCGACGCTATGATCAGGGAGTTGCGCCAGCTGACGACAATCGCGCTGTCGCCTGCCTGTGACAGCATGTAGGTAATGGCGGGAATGATGATGAAGCCGGTCCCGGTCATAAGCATGGAGGCGGTTAAAAACCTCTTTTTTCGCCTGTAGTACCTGAGTACGAGAAGAATGGAAAGCCCCTGGCAGATAAAGAACACGAAGGCAATGAGATCCACGTCGAGCATCATGCCGACGATGAAAGAAACGATAATCCCCATCAGAGTGCCGAGCCGCCTTCCCAGGAAAAACACGATGATGGCCGTGATGGACGAAACGGGCAGGAGCGTAAAGGGGAAATACGTGAACAGCAGAAACGCTTTCGTTCCCAGGAGCGTAATGGCCAATAAAACGTAGCAGCTAATCTCCGTGCGCAGGTAGCGGCGGCGCCCGGGCCAGCTGATGCGCAGGATCTGGGAAAAGAATAATGCCAGCATGAACGCTGACACGAAAAATCCCAGGATTCGAAGGACAATCACATCCTGCTTGTGCTCCACATGGCCGCTGATAAACTTGTACCTGTCCTTGTTGACGATCTTCTCGCCGATGCGCACGGGAAACCAGCGTTCGAGATAGGCATCCTTCACCACATCCGTTTGAAGGTAAATGGAAGAGGAGAGGCGGATAGTGACGGGCGACGGCTGTTCGAATTGTATGCTCAGCGGAGGAAGGAGGTACTCGATGTTGCCGATAAATGCGAAGAGCGCGGCAAAGATGAAAGCGCTGATGATTCCGCTGGCAACCGAAGCCCTGCGGGCGGTTTTAAATGGAGGTTTCATACTAATTCGGTTCGAATTACGCAGCAGAATAAAAACACTTAAATTTAATTCGGTTCGAGTTCATTGTAAATGCCTAAATAAAAAAAGGGACTTAAGCGATTCCGGGCAGGGGAATCGTTCCGGCAAGGAGGGAAGCGATCCCCTCGGGTGCATCTGCGATTCCATGGGGTCGACGGGGAAGGCCGCTGCCACACGGATTTGCGTCCCTAGAATTCCCAGCCGAGAAGAAGGGCCACGCCGTAGCGGGGAAGAACCTTGTTGTCGCCGGGCAGCTCGCTGAATGGAACGAGCAGGAGCACGTCCGCGGGCCTCAGCACGACATGAAAGCCCGAGACGATGTTCACGCGCAGGGCGACGGCGATGCCTGCGGCGAAGAAGGGGATGGAGCTTCCCTCGATCGCCCCGCCGAGCAGCTTGAAATCAGCGTCGGCGGGAACGTCATCGATCAGTTGAAGGAACGAGGCCCCGAGCGACAGCGCTGCCATGAGCACGACGCGCCGATGCAGCTGGAACCGCAGCTGGCCCGAGACGAGCACGTCGAGGAGCATGGTGGAGTAGGCGCTGCCGCCGCTGTCCTCCAGGTCGTAGAACACGCCGCCCAGCTGAATGCCGACGCCGCCGTGGACCGGTTTGCGCCCCAGGATCTTGTGGACATCAACACTGAAGTTTCCCGAGAAGGCAAGATCGACGTTCCTGTAAATATGCAGAAAGCCGCCGCCGCCTGCTTCGAGCACGAGGCCTATGTTACGCTGGGTCGGCGAGGGCTTCTTCCCCTTTTCTTTTACTTCATCTTCATCCTTTTTATCCTTTTTATCCGGCTGGTCGGGCTTTTCCTCCTCCCCCGGTTCCTCGGGTTCTTCTTCTCCGGGCGCCAGGGGCATGACCTCTTCCTCCCCCTCGTCTTCAGGCGCCGCCGGAGCCCCATTGGCATGTTCGAGATTGGTCTTGATATGAAACGTCTTTGCGCAGCAGGCCTTGATTTTCAGCTTTTTTCCCCTGTAGCCTTCCTTTCTCAGCGCGATGATGTGCATGCCCGCGTCGAGCATGGTCTTGTAAGGCGTTTTCCCGAGGTAGGTTTCCTTGCCCCCCTCCTTTTTTATGACATCAGCTCCTTTGGGCGTTGTCATGATTGTCAGCCTGGAGGGCTTTTCATTGAGGCTGCTGATCTTTTCCTCGACCTCCTTGCGCTCCTTGGCCGGAGGGTCGGCTTCTTCAACGTATTTTTCGTAGCTTTCAGCGGCTTCCTCGAATCTTCCGAGTGATTCCAGGCACCTTGCAATATTGTAGTGGACGACCGGCGGTGCGCTGAGCTCGGAAGACTCGATAAAGAGATCGAGGGCTTCCTGCCACTTTTCCTTTTTCGCGTAGTCCACGGCTTTTTTATAGAGGGCAAGAGCCTTCTCATTCTCCTCCTCGCCGACTTGCTTCTGCGCATGGGCGGGGGGGCCCGTGAAAAGCAGAAGGAAAAGAGAGAGAGCCGGCAGGAGCATGACACGGTCCGGCGACTTTACATTTATATCAAATAATCCTTCCATTCTTGAGTTAGATTATTATATTAAGTTATTTTGGAAATCAAATAAAATAGGGGCATGAATGAGTGCCGACACACAATCTCTTCTGACGAGGCACCTGGAGCTGGTGCTGATGGGCGCCGCAAAAGTCCTGGGATGCAATTCCGCGACGCTTCTTATCATTGATGAGGATAAAAAGGAACTGAAGCTGTGGGTTGCCACGCTGTTTTCCGAGCAGATCAAGAGCCTCGAGCAGGCCACGGAAATACTCGGGTGGGACCCCAAGGGCGCCACCGTGCCGACGGATATCATTGGCGAGAGCATTGTGCTCAGGAGCTACAGGGAAGGCAAGGTCCTGGAGACACCCACCATCGCCGACATCCTCGGGGAGCTGGTTTCCGGCGAAGTCAGCAAGCTGCTGGTCACCCTGATCGGCAAGCACAGGTTTTCCAGCCTGCCCGTCATGAGCAGCAGCGGCGTTGAGGCCGTGATACTCTTTTCCAAGAAGGGCGACCGTCCTTTTACGTTTCAGCAGCGAAGTCTCCAGCTCGAGTATGCCAGCCGGCTGGGATTGATGATCGAGAGCGAAAAGCGGGCGGAGGAAATGGTTGCCTTCAGGCAGAAGCTGATGACGGCGTCAGAGCTGATTCCGCCGTCACTCAAGCGCGTGCTGTCCATTGAGACCGAGGCCATGCTGGCGCTGGACGGCGCGCAGACGATCGTCGCCGCCAACCAGAGGGCCGAGGAAATGTTCGCCGCAAAGAGCGGCCAGCTTCTGGGCAGCCCCTTCGAGGTCCTGTTCGAGGATGAGGAAGCTGCGCGCAAGGTGCTGGAATTCAGGCTGAGGCTGCCTGCCGACGGCCACATGGAGATGAAGGCAAAGATGAAGAGGCGAAACGGCATGACGTTCGGCTCTCTTGTCAGCGGCGTGCTTGCTCTCGACGAGGAGGGGAAGGGCGCCGGGGCCATTATCCGCATCAAGGAGACGCCGGAGGAAAAGCGGGAAATGCAGGACGATCTGAAGGGGGGTCTCATGAGGTCGGAAAGGCTTGCCATGATCGGGGAAATGGCTTCCCAGATGGCCCACGAGATTCGCAACCCTCTCGTTTCCATCGGCGCCGCTCTCAGCGTCGTGAAGGAGGACCTGCCCGAGGATGACGCGCTGAGGGGCGAGCTGGAGCTTGTCATCGACGAGGTCGACCGGCTGGACACGATTATCAGGGATTACCTTTCCCTGGCCAGGAGGGTCGTGGGCCGGGTCGAGCGGGTCAGCCTGGAGGACGCGCTGAACGAAGCCGCCAGAATGGTTTCGAGGAACCCGTCGAGCAGCGGCATCGACATCAGGGTCAGCGCGGCGCGGCCCTGTGATGTGATGGGGGATTTCGACGCTCTCAAGCAGGTGTTCATGAACCTTCTTCTCAACGCCGTGGAAGCGTCGGCAAAGGGCAGCGCGGTGGAATGCACGGTGCAGCGCAAAGGCGGCGACGTGCAGATCTTGATACTCGACAGGGGAGAGGGGGTGTCGAGCAAATCGATCGATCACCTTTTCGAACCGTTTTACACGACAAAGTCGAAAGGAAGCGGGCTCGGCCTTACAATATCAAAAAACATCATCGATGAGCTTGGGGGCAAGATGTCTCTGAATCCCAGGAAAGGCGGGGGGTGTGAAGCCGTGGTGAATCTCCGCGTCGTCCGGTAACTTTCACTATCAGGGGTAGGGGAGGCTTTAGCCTCCCGTAATCTCGATAAGAAGGGCGACTGAAGTCGCCCCTACCCACTATTGTGACAGGGTG
>JBDRLK010000034.1:0-5238 GCA_043813155.1 Pseudomonadota bacterium
CGAATCGCTGCGTACCGTACATATCCGATTGATGTACCGTACATACCGGGTTATACTTAAACACTATCAAAAATGAGGAAACCAAAATGCGTTTTACAGCGACAAGATTAAGAGTCGAGCTTTTCAAGGTTCTTGATAAAATATTAAAAACAGGTGTACCTGTGGAAATCGAAAGAAAAGGGAAAATATTAAAAATAGTCCCGGTGGAGCCTGAGGACAAGCTGAAGAATTTATCTCCTCACCCGGATTTTCTCAAATGCGATCCTGAAGATATTATCCACATGGACTGGTCAGGGGACTGGCGGCCATGATCTACCTGGATACACACGTTGTTGCATGGTTATATGCAGGGCGTTCAGATCTGCTCAGCCCCAGGGTTGGAGACATGCTTCGTGAAAGCGACATCCTGATATCACCGATTGCAGTTCTCGAACTGCAGTACCTGTATGAAATTGAACGTATTGGCGTAGAAGCGCAAAAGGTTGTTGATGAGCTCAAGCGATCAATAGGGCTGAAACTGTGCACACAGGCATTCTCATCCGTTGTTGAAAAGGCGGCGCTGCAATCATGGACACGGGACCCATTCGACAGAGTAATCGTTGCCCAGGCAGCTATGAATAACTCTCCTCTCGCAACCAGGGACAAGGAAATACAAAATAATTATTCACTCGCAGTCTGGGAATAATACTGTTGTATTCATCTTTACGTGTCGCAGCGAACGTCCACGAGTCCGGCTTCATTGTTGTCCTCATCGCATTCGTGAAATACGGTCTCACCAACCGAGGGGTCGTCAACGATCGCGACGAACCTGTAGACATCAAGGCCTATCTCGTCGGGCGGGATCGTCCATTCGAGCTCCACGTATTCGCTCATGCCCGGAAGCAGCTGCTCCGCGGTCTGCGCGGTTCCGAGAAGCTGCCGGCTGTCATCCGCCATGACCTCGTAAAACGCGACGTTCACGCCCGCATCCGCGGTCCAGCTTCCCCGGTTCGTGATCATGACGCCAAGAATAATGACGCCGCCGCCGCACCAGCGGCTGTCCCCCCCGAACATCTCGGCCCTCATGTCCGGCGTGTTGTTCACTCCCCAGGTCTGCTTGCTCTGCCTGAAATTGTTGAGCCCGTCCGTCTCCCAGTTGGAAGCCTCGGGCGCGGGTATGGTCGCGTCCGCGCTGACGTTGGTCACGTGGTAGGTGTGCTGGTTCCAGACCTTTTTCGTTCTAACCCAGTTGCGCAGCGTGTCGCCATAGGCCCGGACGCCGCTTCGCACCGGTCCCTCCCAGTCCTCGTAGCGCGTGCAGCGGCTGGTGCAGGGGTTCGAGGTGACGATGAGCTCGGCCTCGCCGTCCCCGTCCACGTCCACGACCAGCGGGTACTCGTTGGCCGTGAACGCGTTATTGCTGATCCTGTGCAGCTCTGTTCCGTCCGTGCCTCGGTAGATGCGAACGAAGCACTCGTCAAAGTAAACGAGCTCGGCTGCGCCGTCGCCTTCGAAGTCAAAGGCCGTGGAGCCCGTTGACTCGGACGCGGCATCGTCGATGGGCTGGCGCCACGCGATGGCCTCTTCGCCGTCGGGGTTGAAGACGAATATCTCGGATCTGCCTGCCACGCCGATCTCGGCAAGGGTGTCGCCGTCGAAATCCGCGACCACGGGCGGGCCGCCGAAGCTGGTTCCCGGGATGCCATGCCTGCCCCAGACCGTCTCGCCCGTTTGCCCGCTCAGGATATACAGCGATCCTCCCGTGACGATCGCGACTTCCGGCCTGCCGTCTTTGCCGGGCTCGCCCGTTTCCTCCACGAAAAAGTCGGCCACGGCCGGAAAGCCGTCACCAACGGTGCTGGTCCAGACCACGTCGGCGTTGTGCTGGTAGGCCGTCCTGCCGCCGATGAGCTCGAGGTCGTCGTCGCCGTCCAGGTCCGCAGCCGTTGAAAAAGCGGTAGCCAGGTAGACCCTTCCGCTCATGACGCCCTGGCCCGCCTCGCCCGGCCAGAGGAAATGGCCGCGGCCGTCGAACACCATGGCCCCGAAAAATACTTCCGGGAGGTCGAAGTTGTCGAGGTCGGCAATGGCGATGCCCCCGCCCCAGAACTGCTGCACGTTGTTAAGGCCTCCCTGCTTCACCGTGTCGTCCGATTCCCACACGAGCGTCCCATCCAGATCGTAAGCCGCCAGGGTCCAGCTCGCGGTCATCACCACGACCTCGGCGAGCCCGTCACCGTCGATATCCCCCATGGCCGCGGCAGGCGCAGCGCCCAGCCGCTTTTCCGGGTCGTCGAGCCTCAGCGCCTCCTGCCCCGTGTCGCCCCTGAGGATGGTCAGCAGGCCATCGGCCTTGGCCGCATCGCCCGAGCAGTTGTCGTCATAGGCGACAAAAGCAACTTCGGGAACCCCGTCGCCGTCCATGTCGCCGACGGCCGGGGGGGCCAGGACGTCGACGTGGTCCGGCATGATCGCCGTGCCCTCTTCAGGCGGCCACCACCATTCAACGGCAGGGTCGTACACGCCGGCCGGCGGAACGTACGCGCAGGCGCTCGAGGGAATGGGAAGGCATTTGCCTGCCGCGGCCTCGCAGTACTCGCCCGGCGCGCAGCCGGCATCGCTGACGCAGTCGCTCCCGGGCGTGACGCAGGCGCCCATGAAGCACAGCGCGCCGTCCTCGCAGCACAGCTCAACGCCGCCCGTGGTCAGGCACCTGATCCCGCTTATGCACCTCAGGCGGCAGAGCCCGCCCATGCACACCTCGCCTTCAGGGCAGCAGGTGTCCCCGCAATATTTTTCCTCCGGGCAGCACGCGCCATCCATGCAGCGCTCCCCCGCCTCGCAGCACTCGCTGCCGCACACTCTCTGCCCGGGGCATTCCCCCTCAACAGGAATGTCAGTCTCGTCGGGCAAACTGTCCCCCCCTTCAAAGCCGTCCGCGTCGGACAGGTCCGCTTCCCCGCCGTCATCCGGCCCGGATTCGTTCTCATCGCCGCATGCGGCAGCGGCAAAACATAGTATCCCGGAAAGCAGCGCTGCAAAGAACAGTTTGATCATGGCTCGCATCTCCAATGCATGGAATATCCCGCAAGCGAATTATCCGGCAATGAAATTATAGCAACAATCGGCTTGAAATACTACACGATCAGATCGACCATTTCCTTCCATGAAAAAACGCGGGTTATTTCGGCGGGCATGCCGTCGGACTGATTCCAGGGCGCGTCAAGGAGAAACACCCTGATGTTCGCGCTCGCGAGCTCGATCGCGATCTGGAGGCAGTCCTCCAGCATGACGTCCACGCCAAGGCCCGTGCAGAATGAGGATTTCTTCACATTGTCCTTTGTGACGTAATGGCTGGCAAAGTAAACGCCGTTGAAGCGATCGGGAAAGTACTTCTCGACCCACGCCATGGTTTTTCCGGAAATGTAGGAAGGCCGAGACGTGATGACGACCATCTCATGGCCGCCGGCTTTCAAGCGACTGACGCCTTCACGAGCGCCCTCCATGGGCGTGACATCGTCAAAGCAGGCGGACTCGAAAAACTCCCTGACTCTCTTTATCGCCTCCTCGGGCGTGACATCCCAGATCCTGGACAGGCTGTAATCCGTGTGGTCGTCCCTTGTCAGCGCCGTTCCATAGGTGTCATTGTGAAAACTGACCAGGAAACGGCCCAGGTCGGCCAGCACGTCGTCAATGTCTATACCGATGATCAAGCCAGGTCCTCCCGCCCCCCTGCTTATCAGAGGATAAAACCACTTCTGCCCTTACAAATCAAGGGGTCAGACCTGGCATTTTGCATTTTACCACCCTTTACTATGAAAAGTTTTCATAGTTTTACCCCCCAGAATTCAAGATTCAAGGCCCGGCCCCTTTCCTTTGCGGGGAGTGATGGTATAATTGAGGGCATGCTGAACAAGGCACGCCAATTGATGAAGCAGGGAAGATGGCACGAGGCCATCGACTGTTACGAGGATCACGTCCATGAAGACGGCAACGACATGGAGGCATTCGTAGAGCTGGGGTTTGCCTATCTTCTGGCCGGTGACAGGAAAAAATTCGAAGATGTTTACCGCATCGTCGACGTTCTCCTTGAAAAAGGCGCGTTCCCGGCGTTTACGGGAAAGGCCAAAGCCGCCTGGGAGCATTATTGCAGGCTCTGCTCGCGGGCTGCCGTGGCCGCGGCCATCGGCACGACCTTGATCGCCGGCCCCGGCCTCACCGGCTGCAGGAACGGCAAGGACAAGCAGCCGGTCGTCTCGCCGGCCGACGCACAGCAGGAAAAGGAAAAAGAGAAGCCCCCGGAACCCGAGCCGGAACCCGAAGATAAGCCCAAGGACGAGCCGGACGCGAAGGCGCAGGAGCCTGCCGCTGTCGAGGAGAAAGAGACCGGGAAAGACAAGGAAGAGTACAAGCCCAAGATGCGCTACATTGCCCGGCCGCGCGTAAACTGAACCGACACACGCCGCAATGAAAACCGTACGTAAGCCGGACGCAGACAGGACATACCAGCCCCGCTACGCTGCCATCGAGATCACGAACAGATGCAACCTGCGCTGCCTGCACTGCGCGTCGGACTCCGGCTCAGCCCGCGACAACGAAATGACCACGGAGGAGATCATCACGGTCATCGACGAACTGAAGCGGCTTGGGGCCGAGGAGATCACGCTCATGGGCGGCGAGCTCTTCCTGCACGACGAATGGGACGCCATGGCCGCGCATGTCGTGGAAAACAGCATGAAGCTCATCGTGATCTCCAACGGCCTCCTCATGACCGAAAAAAAGATGCGCAGGCTCGTTGACCTGGATCCGTACATCATCGCCATCAGCATCGACGGCGCCACGCCTGAAACCTACCGCCGCATCCGGGGCGTTGACGGTTTCGGCAAAGCCATGGACGCGCTCCGTGCCCTGGCCGGCACGGGCCATCCTCTCGTCAATGCCGTCACCTGTTTCAACAGGGCGAACTTTTCCGAGTTCGACGATTTTGTTTCACTCTTCAGGGGCACCCCGATTACCTGGCAGGTGCAGCTTGCGGGCAAGGGAGGGAGCCGCTTCCCCGACGAGCTGTTCTTCACGAAGGATGATTACCGCGCCTACGTCCGCAAGGTCCTCGACCTTGTCTCGACAGCGGACGACCCCGGCGTGGCCTTGATGGACGATTTCGGCTATTTCCCCCTTGACCCGAAATTCGATTCCTCCGCAAAATGGAACGCCTGCGTGTGCAAGTGGGCCGGGTGCCAGGGAGGCCTCCGGGCCATA
>JBDRLK010000035.1:0-5286 GCA_043813155.1 Pseudomonadota bacterium
TGTTTCCCCCCCGATTAAAAGGGGACAGAGCACATTTGCTTCCATTTGCTCTCACCAATGTGCTCTGTCCCCTTTTAGCGTAATGCTTGACATATTGTTCCGATTATCTTAACATGATTGATAAGAAACATGGAACAATATATTGCAGGGCAAAAAGCGGCCGAGCTGAAAATAGATATAACTCAAGTGGTCAGGGAGTACTGGGAGGTCGTGGTTCTCAAAGGCCTTTTCGAGTCACCTCAGGGCAAGTACCTGATCTTCAAGGGGGGAACAGCACTTCGCCTGACCCATGGCTCGCCCCGGTTTTCCGAGGATCTGGACTTTTCGCTGACCGGGGACGCTCTGAGGGGCAGGTTCGGGAAGCTTGTGAAGGACATTATCAGGCCCCATCCCGAGCTTTCCCTGACCGACCTTGAGGAGAAGCATTACACCTATCTGGCGGAGATAAAGGTGACACAGGCCTACCTTAAGCTTCCGTTCAGGATCAAGATCGAGATTTCGAAAAGAAAGCAGAAGGGAAAAAAAAAAGAGCTCAAGCTTCTTTATTCTCCTGTTACAAATCTGCAGATTGTCGGTCAGGTGGCAACCATGGAACAGATCTACAGCGACAAGCTGAGCTGCATGAAAAGCAGGGCAAAGCCCAAGGACTTTTTTGACCTCTGGTACTTGTCGGAAAAGTTACGGATTCCCTACGAGGCGCGGCGGATGTCCTCGAAAGGGAAAAAAGAGCTGGTGCGGGAACTTCGCAAATACCTGCCGCGGGATTTCTGGCCGGCCATCGATAGCCTGGCGAAATAAAATGAAAGGCATTGAACTGCTGACAAGGCTCCAGGAGATCGGCAAATCGTTTTACAGCGTGGCTGACCTGGAAAAAATTACAGGTCTTTCCAGGCCGAGCCTGTACGTGGCCTTGAAGCGATGGGTTGAGGCGGGCTATATCGAAAAGGTCGGCCGTGGCCTGTATGTGCCCATGCGAAGCAGCGCCGGCGTTGAAAACATTGCTGCCCAGCTTTATGTACCGAATTACCTTTCCTTCGAGTCAGCGCTGTCAGCCCACGGAATCCTGAACCTTATTCCATACACGGTGACGTTCGCCACGAGGCGAAAAACCCGGCGGTATGCTGTTCGCGGAAGGGAAGTCGTGTTCAGAAAGATGGCACAGGAGCTGTTTTTCGGCTACGAATTGCGGGATAAGGTGTTGATTGCATATCCGGAGAAGGCCTTCCTGGACATGGTCTATCTGGTATCCAGGGGCAAGGCAAACATTGATTTTGATGAGATGGATTTTAAACTGCTTTCCTTAAAAGTGTTGAAAAGGGCATCAAAGAAATTTCCGCACTATGTCGAAGAGCGTGTCGAAAAGCTTTTAATGAGGTGAAGGCGTCATGTGATGGCCAATGTGCTCTGTCCCCTTTTCCCTGATGGACACTTTCGGCTCCATGCGTTATGATTTCCCGGAGTGCCTGTCATGAAGGGTTCGATTGCCGATAACCTGAATTTCTATGCCTATCTTTCTCTGAAGCTGATCGGCGACGACCTCTATCCCCATGCCTATCAGCGGGGCCGCACGATCAGGCTTTCAACCATTAAAAAGAAATGGGAGCTGGCGGCCGCGGAGTTCGAATCGGGCAAAGGCTCGGACAAGCTGGGCTTTTACGTGCATTTTCCCTACTGCGATACGAAATGTTTTTTCTGTTACTGCGATTCCGTTGCCTGCGATGACCCGGATGAAATTTGTGCGTACGTGGGGCTTTTGAAAAAAGAGCTCGACTGTTTCGCCGATGCCTTCGAGGGCACGAGGATGACGTCCCTCTATTTCGGCGGGGGCACGCCCGCCCTTCTCGGACCGCGGGGCCTGGATGACCTGTTCAGGGCCGTCTACGCGCGCTACCGGTTTTCCGTCATGGCTCCCGTCATATTCGAAGGCACGGCCGCGACGCTGACCGAAGAAACAGTGAAAGTCCTCGTGGACCGCAAGGTGACGCGCCTCACCATCGGCCTGCAGACCCTGGACGAGCGCGTGATGCGCGCGTACAACCGCGGAAGGCAGAACCGCGATTTCGTCCGCGTTTTCGAGCGCACGAAAACGCTCGGCATCCCCTTCGTCAACATCGACCTGATCGCGGGCCTCGAGGGGCAGTCCGTCGCGTCCTTCATGAAGGACGTGAAGCTGGTCGTGGACATCGGCGCGGACATGGTCCACGTCAATGCTTTCAGCCCGCTGGCCCACACGCCCTTTTCCAGGGCAGGAAAAAAGATGAGCGCCGGGGCGATGAAAAACAGGGACCTGATGGTCGTGAAGGGAAGGGAGTATCTTGCGGCGCGCGGTTACAGTCCGACGCTTCACGATGAGATGGCGAAATCCGACGACGCGGTCAACACCCAGGAAGCCGACCTGAGGCAGAAAAACTCCTCCATGCTCGGCATCGGGTACGGCGCGGAGTCGCACGCCTTCGGCCACCTGTGGTACCGCCATCCGCGGTGCATCCCGGCAGCGCCCTTCGATACCGCGAAGATTCCGCCTTCCACGGGAGTCAAATCGAGCGCAAAGGATGAGCTGGTCCATTTCATGGTGCGCAACCTTCGAAGCGGGTTTCGAAGGAGCACCTTTCGCGCCATTGCGGGAAAGGACGTGCTGCAGGTGTTCGGCGGGCAGCTCAAGGAGCTCGAGGCCATGGGCAGGGTCGAGATCACGCGCGAGCGCGTCAACACGTCGATGAGGAACTACAAGGAGTTTGTCATGCTGAGCAAGCATTTTTACAGCGCAGCCGCGATTCGCGACATCTGCAAATCGCTGGATGACGCATTTGATCCCGATGAAGACTATTCCGGGAAGCTGGACACGTATTTTTCCGCAATGGATTGATAAGGGGAGAATAATCATGAAAAGGAATATGTCTGGAACCCTTTCGTGGAGCGGTGCGGCAGCGCTGTGCGTGCTTGTCGCGGGCTGCGGCTGCAACGAGAGCGTGAACGAGTGCTCGGGCCCCGGCGACTGCGGGCCCGGCCTGACCTGCCTGGACGGCCGCTGCGTGCCGTCGGCTGACGGGTCGGACGCGCTCGACGCCGACATGTGGGACATGGACGGGTGGCCCGAGCTCGACATGCCGCCGGACGCGGACGCGCTTGACGGGTTCGACGCGGCCGATGCCGAGCCGTGCAGTCCCGAGGGCGTGTGCCAGAACGACCGTAAATGCGTGGGCGGCTGGTGCGTGCCCTGGGGGCCGGGCGAGTTTGACCCGGAATGCGTGCGCACGGCCGAGCCCGGGCCGATTCGGCCCCAGCTCCAGTGCTCGTGGGACGGGCCGCCGGAAGACGACCCCGAGCCCACCTTCAACCGCATCCTGCACACGCCGCTCGTGGCGGATCTCAAGATCGTGCTCGCGCCGGATTTTCCCACGCGGCCCAACGTGATCTTCATTTCCGACGCCACGTACACCGAGGGCCCGCCGCGCACCTGCCAGGCGGCCGGCGTTCTGCGCGTGATCGACGGCGCGACCTGCGAGGAGCTGGGCGCGGCCACGGGCGAGGCGGACCGGCTCAACGCGCCGGTGACGCCAGCCGTGGGCGATCTTGACGGCGACACGTTTCCGGACATCGTCGCCGCGGCAGCGGCCGGAGGCGTGATCGCGTTTCGCTGGGACACGGCGGCAGGCGCGCCCGTGCGCATGTGGCGCAGCCACAACCCGGACGGGAGCGACGATCTTCACGGCAGCAGCTCGTGCCTGTGGGGCGGCATCTCGCTCGTGGACCTGACCGACGACGGCCTTCCCGAGGTCGTGTTCGACGGCGCTGTCTGGTCGAACGAAGGCGAGCGCCTGGCGACGGTCCCCGGATGGGCAGGCTATCCCTGGGGCGTTCCCGGGCCGTTGGCGGACGTGGACCGGGACGGCGCGATCGAGCTGGTCGCGGCCGAAGGCACGTGGGAGTGGGATTCAGGGTCGGGCACCTTTGCGGCCGAGAGCTACTTTACGGGGCCGGGGAGCACCGGCTTCACGGCCATCGCGGATTTCGGCGATTTTCCCGAGGCGGCGGGCGACGGGCCGGGAAGGCCCGAGGTGGTTGTTTCAGGCAACAGCGCGATCACGGTGCAGAGCATCGGCGGAACGATCCTCGCGTCGCTGCCGGCGCCTTCGCGCGGCGGCGGGCCGCCGACAATAGCGGACTATGACGGCGACAACCTGCCGGAAATAGGCGCGGCCTTCGGCGATCACTACGTCGTTTACGACTTTATCGACGGCAGCGTGCTGTGGCAGCAGCCGTCGCAGGATCACAGCAGCGCGAAAACCGGCTCGAGCGTCTTCGACTTCAACGGCGACGGACAGGCCGAAGTGGTTTACGGCGACGAGTGCTACGTGCGCATCTACAACGGCTCCAGCGGCGAAGTGCTGTTTTCGCAGGCGCGCTTCTCCAGCACCTGGGAGGAAAACGCCATCGTTGCCGACGTGGACGCGGATTTCGCGGCCGAGATCGTCATGGTCATGAGCAGCACCTGCAACCCGGACTACTGCCCCGCCTGGGACGCGATCTTCGCGGGCCTGCGCTGCGACGAGGACGATGACTGCCCGGGCGGCGCGTGCAGCGAAGGCCTGTGCCGCTGCGCCGGCGACGATGAATGCGGCTACACCTACGGGTGCACGGACCCCCTTCCGGACACGCCGGGCGAGGGCCGGGTCTGCCGCGCCCGCCACCTGGATTGCGAGCCGGGCCTGCGCATCTACCGCGACGCGCGCGACCGGTGGGCCTCGTCGCGCTCCATCTGGAACCAGCACGCCTATTGCGTCACGAACGTGACCGAAGACGGGAAAATCCCGCGCACGAGCGAAGCGCTGCTCAACTGGGACGATGACGCGCTGAACAACTTCCGGCAGAACGTGCAGGGCGAGCTGACCGACATCCCGGGGCCGGATTTCACCGTGGGAAGGCTGGAGGCCGTGTGCGAGGGGGAAAGCACGCGCATCAAGGCGGAGGTGTGCAACCGCGGCGGCGCGCTCATCGATTCGGGCGTGGTCGTCATCTTCAGGCAGGAGGGAGGGGACGAACTGTGCCGCCTCACCACGGCCGAGCCCGTGCCGCCAGGCATTTGCATGGAGGTGAGCTGCCTCGCGCCGGTGCAGGCCGAGGGCGTGTTCGAGGCCGTGGCCGACCCTGACGACGCCATCGCCGAATGCGAGGAGGACAACAACATGGCCTTCGGCACGGCCGACTGCCTCGTGTGACGGGGAGGACGTAGTGCGGCCCTTCAGGGCCGCTGCGGGGGCTGCCTCGTGTGACGGGAGGACGTAG
>JBDRLK010000036.1:0-2552 GCA_043813155.1 Pseudomonadota bacterium
TGTTTCCCCACCCGTCGCTGTTGCGATCTGGGCACTGGCACGTGCACGTGCTCGTGCTCATGGGGCAGCTGCAGCGCGCCCGTCGACGAGTGCAACGGCGCGGACGACGACTGCGACACGGTGTGCGACAACGGGTTTGCCTGCTGCGCGGGCATGCCCGGCAGCTGCATCACGTCCTGCGGGTCCACGGGCTCGAGGATGTGCTCGGGGTCGTGCGGCTGGGGCTCCTGCACAGCGCCTTCGGAATCCTGCAACGGCATGGACGATGACTGCGACACCCTGTGCGACGAGGGGTGGAGCTGCTGCGCGGGCGCCACGACCACTTGTCCCACGTCCTGCGGGTCCACGGGAACGAGGACATGCTCCGGCTCGTGCGCCTGGGGCTCGTGCGCGCCTCCGTCCGAGACCTGCAACGGCGCGGACGACGACTGCGACGGTCTGTGCGACGACGGGTTCGCCTGCTGCGCAGGAAGCTCGGGCTCCTGCATCACGTCGTGCGGCACAACGGGGTCGCACACCTGCAACGGCTCGTGCGCCTGGGGCTCGTGCAACCCGCCCACGGAAACATGCAACGGCAATGATGACGATTGCGATACGCTGTGCGATGAGCTCTGGACCTGCTGCGCAGGCTCCAGCAGGAACTGCACCACGTCCTGCGGCTCGCAGGGAACGCAGCTGTGCTCGGGGTCCTGTTCCTGGGGCACGTGCAACGCGCCCGCGGAGACATGCAACGGCAATGACGACGACTGCGACACGCTCTGCGACGAGGGATGGAACTGCTGCCTCGGGACCACGGGCCCGTGCACCAACCCGGTCGGCGTGGCCGGCACGCACACATGCGCAGCGGGCTGCAACTGGGGCGCGTGCTGCGCCGCGACCGAGACCTGCGGCAACGGTTATGACGACGACTGCAACGGCATCCCGGACGACGGCTGCGGGCTTCCCAACGACACGTGTTCGTCGCCGGGCACCGTGACCATAGGCGGGACCACGTCCGGGACGAACGTGGGCGCGATCAACAACTATTCCGGGAGCTGCGGCGGAAGCACGGGCCCCGATGTCGTCTACTCGTTCACCCTGGGCTCAACGTCGGACATCTTCATCGGCGTGCACTCGACCGAGATGGACCCGGTCATTTACCTGTCATCCTCGTGCGGAGGCAGCACGTACTGCAACGACGACGCCTATGGCACCGTTACTTCGTCCGTCATCAAGGTCGACAACCTGGCAGCCGGAACCTACTATCTCGTCGTCGACAGCTTCGGCGGCACGACCGGCAGCTTCACGATCGAGATCTACACGAACACGTCGTCCTGGCCCCAGGGGGATGCATGCGGAAGCCCGAAGCAGCTCTACGACGGCGTGAGCGGGGACACGTACTGGATGTACGACCGCTTCACGCCGAGCTGCCAGTCCAACGACTACTGGGACGAGGTGTATTACTTCATCGTGGAATCGACCCGCACCGTGACGACCGACCTGTGCCATGAGTGGTGGGACACCGTGCTGTACTACAGGAATGACTGCGATTCCGGGCCCGACCTTGACTGTGACGACGATGCCTGCGGTTCCTACCAGTCCGAGGTCAGCTACACCTTTTCACCCGGCATCTATTTCCTGTTCGTGGACGGCTATGGCGGCGACTACGGCACGTACTCGCTCGATGTGGCCGGCTTGTAACGCCGGGCCGTCAATCCGGCGAGCGGCGAGCTGAATTTCAATTCGGAATTTACAAATTCCATAAAGATATCTAATATTAGAATCTATGCGGGCGGTGCACCGGTTCGCCCGCGAAGCCTGAGTAATGAGAAGAAAGAAGATTATTTTGTCGGCCGCGCTCGCTGTCCTTCCGGCCGTGCTGTTCCTGCTTCTGCTCGTCGGCAAGCCGGCGCAGACGTCTTTTTCCAACCCGCCGGTAGGGATCAAGGGGCCCACCGTGGTGCTGGACCTCCCGTGGGGCTCGGGCGGCGCCATGCTCGGCAGGAAGGACGGGGACGAGTCAAACCCGGAAGGCCCCATGAGCTTCACGGTTTCGCCGGCCGGCGAGGTGTACATCCTGGACCAGGTGAACTTCAGGGTCGTCAAGTTTCATGCCGACGGGTTTCCGGCGAGCGAGGTTGCTCTTCCCGCGGACACGTTCAATGACATCGAAGTTGTCGACGGAAAAACGATTGCCGTCCTGGACAGGCTCGCGCGCCGGTCCGTGCTGCTGATCGACGAGCAGAGCGGAAAGATCGCCGGCGAGCACCCGGTGACGGGCAAAGGCATCCCGCAGGGTGGGGGAATCACCGCCATGTTCGCGGCAGACGACGGCGTGTGGCTCGAGTACGACAATGCCTACGTGGTCCGCGTGCTGGACAAGTTCCTCAAGCCGTGCCCCGGGGACATCATGCCGGGCAGGGTCTACAGGCAGGGGACCACGGGCATGGGAGCCGCGCTTAAACAGGGCGGCGGCGCGAGGCTGTGGCTAGAGGACGCAATCTCGGGCAACATTGTAAGGGGGACGGACGTTGTTCTCGACCGCGACATTGCCCGGATCATCTGGCTCGAAG
>JBDRLK010000037.1:0-3673 GCA_043813155.1 Pseudomonadota bacterium
CCTCGGCGCGCCTGTAGCTGCGCGCCCTCGGCGCGCCTGTAGCTGCGCGCCCTCGGCGCGCCTGTAGCTGCGCGCCCTCGGCGCGCCCTTATAAAAGGACACCACCATGCAGGAAAAAACCATCACCATCGACAAGGAAAAATGCAACATGGACGGCCTGTGCGCAAGCCTCTGCCCTGTGCGCATATTCTCGCACGAAGAAAAGAAGGTCCCGAAGATATCGGACCAGGAGCACTGCGTGCTCTGCGGCCAGTGCATCGCGATCTGCCCCCACGGCGCCATCACGCACGGCGTGCTCGAGCAGGAGCGCTTCAGGAAAATCAAGGAAATGGCGAAAATCGACCCGGACGCGGTCGCCTCGCTGCTTCGCCAGAGGCGATCCGTGCGCAATTACAAGAAGGACCTGATACCGCGAGCCGAGCTCGAACAGATAGCCGAGATCGCCGGGTTCGCGCCCACGAGCGCCCATGGCGGCGAAGGCTGGACGCGAAGCTGCGTCATCGTGTCCGGCGAGGAGAGCATGAAAAAGCTCCTGGACATGACCGCCGAGTATCTGAAAAAGCTGGCGGCAATGCTCGACAGCTTCATGATAAGGACCATGGCGCGCTGGAAGCCCGCGCCCCGCGTCGGGCGCTCGATCCTGCCGGACATCACCATGCGGCTCAAAAAGCTCGAGCAGGGCGAGGACGTCATCCTGTACAACGCTCCTCATGCCATCTTTTTCCATTCACCGAAATGGTCGGCCTACCCCGAGGTCTCCTGCGACGCGGCCCTGTACACGGTCATGCTCCTGGCCCACTCCAGGGGCATGGGCACGTGCTGGAACGGCTGGCTCATGAAGGCGGCCAACGGGTTCAGGATCAAGTCATTCACGAAGATGAGGGAGTTTCTCGGCTTCCCCGACCACCACGATGTCTTTTCCGCGGCCACGCTCGGCTACCGCGGGGTCAAGCTCCACAGCACGCCGGACAGGAAAACAACGGTCCGCTTTATCGGCGGAGCATGAAATAAGATGAGCATGAAGGCATCGGACATCCAGTCAAGGCTGTGCCAGGTCGTGCTCGTGATCGTAAAACCTCCCCGGCAGCCACTGCCCGGCGTTCAATCCCCGCCGCCGCCGGCCTGCGGGCCCGGCCCCATCCGCAGCCGGTAGTCCTTGCCCACCACAAGGTCCGCCCGCTCCTCGAGCGGGGCGATGATGCCGTGCTCGATCTCCAGCACGCGCTCGACCAAGCCGAAGTCCTGCGTGGGGTCCCTGGCCAGGTTGCGCTTCCTGATCCTCTCGATGTCGTCCCGCGCGCTGGGCTTGAGGAATATCTTGCACGTCGCGTTGTCCAGCAGCATGCTGTAGGTCAGGTCGACGAAGATAACGTCAACGCGAAACAGCGACACCGGCACCTCGATGTAGTAGCGGTCGGGTACGAGCTTGGTGCGCGAGTACGACGGCACGTGGATGTGGGCCGTGTCCTTCAGCCTCGCCTCGGCGAGGATTCGGTCCAGCCGGGCCAGGTCCACCTCGTGGGGCCCGACCACCTCGTGCAGCCGCCCCTCCCCGTCGGCATCCAGCCGGTTGCTATAATTCTCGGCGGGCGACCGCACGAAAAAGGCGTCGCCCGGCACGACCACCCCCCAGCGCTCGCGGCTGCGTATCATCAGGTTCAGGAGGTGGGCGATCTCGGTCTTCCCGCTCCCGGACTCGCCCGCGATGGCCACGACCAGCCTCTCCATGTGCCTGGCGGCGTCCTCGATCCGCAGGATCACCTCGGGCAGGAGGTCCTCGGCGGCGCGCACCATCGGCTCGACGATGTGAGGGAAATCCCCTCGCCAGCGGGGCGTCATGCGGTGATAGGCGCGCCCCTTCCTGCGGGCGAAATGCTCCGTCTCGGCGGGCCGCTCGACCTCCCCCACCCTCGGGTCCACCCCGCCGGTGACCCGGTTCACCAGGTTTCCGAGCCTGTCGGCGATGCCCTCCCACCTGAAATGCCGGAGCGCCGCGGCCCGGCCGGCCCGCGCGACCCGGTCCCGCATCGCGGGGTCGCGGATCAGGGCGAGGACCTTGCCGGCGATCTCGGCAGGCGCCTTGGGATCGACCAGAAACGCGTGCTCGCCGTCCCTCAGCCAGCTCGCGATGCCGGCGCGCCTGGACAGGATCACCGGGATCCCGGCCGCCATGGCCTCGGCGGCGCTCATGCCGAAAGGCTCGAGACGCTGGGTGCCGACGTAGGCCAGCGCGCCGCGGGCCAGCGCCGCCAGCCTGCCGTGATCCAGATTCTTGACGAGCACCACGTCCTGCGCCTCGAGCCCGTACTTCTCGACTTCCGCCCGGACCGCTCCCTGCACCTCGACCTCCTCCACAGACGGGTCCGTTGGCGACCCGCCCACGATGACCGCGCGCAGGCCGGCCGCAGCCTGCGGGTCCCCGCGCCGCGCCTCGCCAAGCGCCTGCACGATCCCTTCGACGTGCCTGGCCCTTGACAGGCGGCCCCAGAATATAAGGAACCTGCCCTCATCGAGGCCGTAGCGAGCAAGCTCACTGCGATCGGGCTCCCTCTCCCCGGCGCTGAAGAACGCCTCGGACGCGCCGGAGGGCATGACCTCGTACGGGAACCTGATGCCGTAGTACTCCTCCAGGGCGCGCGGCTCCTCGGGGGTGCTGGCGATCTCGAAATTGGCCGCCCTGAGCGCCGCGAGCTCGAAGGTCTCGCGCGTCCAGAAGTGGAACTGCGGATCGCGCAGCTCCTGCTGGTCCCTGGGGTCCATTCCGAGCCGGATCATCTTGAGAACGCCGAGCGAGTGCGGGACGCACAGCAGGGGAATCTCCAGGCGCTCGGCGACCTCGGCCGCCACGACCATGCCGTCCGCGTAGTGCCCGATGACCGCCTGGGTCCCGAAGAGCATGCCGGCGGCCGTGGCGCATTCGGCCATCGCGGGCGCCAGCGGGTAGATATCCTCCTTGCGCACGAACTGCGCCGGCCCCACACGCAGCCGGACCAGCCAGCAGTTCTCGCCTATCTGCTCGACCCGGGGGCACGGCTCGAACCAGCGGGCCAGGATGATCACCTTCACCCCTTTGCGGCCCCAGGCCTTCGAGACCTCCAGCACGTAGTAGGTCTGGCTGCCGGTATCGGGGACTCCCGCCGGCGGCGGGTTGCCCCAGTGCCCGTGGGTGCTCACCATCAGGATGCGCTCGGCGCAGCCGGGGCGGTCGATGCAGGGAGGCAGGACGTCCCCTTCGTCCCGCGTCTGCGCGAACCAGAGGGGGATGCCGTGCTGCGCGAACAGCTCGTGGTATTCCTGGAGCAGGGCGTCCTCGACGCCTGCGAAGTTGGTTGAGCGGACCAGGTCGGTCATCGGGCACTCTCCTTTCCCCCGTACCGGGCAACAAAATTCTAAACACATTTGCCCGATGACTTCAAGGGCGCCGGAGGATTCTCCATGCGGTTGATGATGCAGACCATCGAAGAACACCGTTCCTTCCGCGCGCCTGCAGCAACCACTCATCCTGAGACAGCCTGTGCCTCGGATACTGCTGATTAGACAGGCTGTTTAACGCCCATCAGGGATACTTGAAGCAGTAGAAGGGATGGGTTTCGATCGTGAAATCGCCGGCCGAGTGGACGCCGCTTATGATGAGCTTTGACGGTATCTCCATGTTTTGCTTCAGACATTTTCC
>JBDRLK010000038.1:0-6043 GCA_043813155.1 Pseudomonadota bacterium
AGGACACTGACCTGGACCTCATGCCGGACGGCGTGGACGATCCCATTGCGGACGCGCCCGCCGACACCATTGACGAGGAGACGCCCCCTGAGGCCACGTGCTGGCCCGATCCCGCGGCCGCGCCCATCTCCGAGCCCAACCCCACGGCGCGCGCGGACGCGTTCAAGCTCTTCTACAAGGAGAGGTCGCAGCGCGTCCTTCTGTCCGTGAACCGCTTCGCCCTTGCCGGGGACGTGACGGCCGCAAATTTCTTCGGCCGCGCGGCCGTGGCGAAATCCGGCAACGCGTATGAGGTCGTGCCCGGCCCGAACGACAACATGCCCATGGGCATGTCCCTGTTCGCGACATGGAAGCTGTACCAGGTGCTCGGCGGCCGCGAGTTCGAGCTCACGCTCATCCGGATGCTCGACGGGGCCGTGTTCAACGAGGCCGTGTCCGGCCATCCCGGCCTGACCACGCGCGAGGCCCTGCCCGGATGGACGCTCATCACGGACGGCGTCACGGACACGATCACCAGGACCCGCTTCGGCGCTGCGATCGACCCGCCCGTCACCCCCGACCCCGGGCTGGAGCAGGAGATCCTCGACACGTTCTTTGGCGGCGTCACGTTCACCTATCGCGAAAACCCCGAGGAATACTTCTTCAGCTTCATGCCCATCCACGATACCGGGCCCTTTGCCGTCACCTTTGTGTTCGACGAGCTGGACCATGACCCGCCGTTCCTGCGCCAGTCGGACTGCTGCTCTTCCTTCATGATCTCCCAGCGCGGCCCCTGGGCCGGCGCCTACTGGGGCAATCACAACTCGCGGGACAATTTTACGGACATTTCCATCGGCTTTATCGCGGCCATGGAAATGAGCTGGATGGACTGCCTGCCGCCGGACGTGCAGGACGCGGCCCTGCGCGCCGTGGAAGCGGCGCGGCTCACGGGCAACAACATCCTGGCAAGCGGCAACCGCCTCATGACCGTGGACGAGTGGCACGACTACGACACGCTCACGGTCGCGGGGACGAAAAACCCGGACGGCGAGGAGGAAAGCCAGGACCTTGGCAGCCTCAACTCCTGCGCCATGATCTACCTGGCCCATGCCATCTCGAGCTCGGGCCTGAGCTCCCCCGTGCCGGCAACGCCGCTTCCCGGCTCGTTCGGCCCGCCGGGCCTGATGTCGCTCCTGCCCCTCCTGGGGCTGAGCACGGACGGCTCGGCCGACACGTGCAACTCCATCGACGAGGCATTCGGCGGGGTCACGTGGGATCAGCTTGCCAGGCCGGGCATCTGGAACCTCATGCGAACGCTCGCCCCGGACACCCTCTTCAGCCTCATCGACTCGACCATAGACGACTTCGCGGAGATGCTCATAGGACCCGTTGCCCTTGCCTGGTATGCCCGCATGAACGGGGACATGGACCTGTACAACGAGGCGATCGCTCACCTGACCAACCTGCTTCGCGTCCAGGAAATCATGGCGGCAATCGTGCGCGATGACGGCAACCCCGACAGGATCGCGAGGCTCGAGCAGATGGAGTACATGGGCGGCATCTATGCCAGGATGCTGCTTCTCGACAGCCCGCTGTCCTTCATCAGCGGCTTCGGCCGCGCTGAGAATCACGCGAGTTTCATGGAAAACCAGCTTCTCATGTCCGACACTTCCTATTTGCCGCTCATGAGCGATGCCGAGATCGAAGCCGCGGTCGAGGCCAGGCTGGCCGCCATAACCGACCGGGCGCCCTGGCGCGTGGACCGCTACAGGGACCGCTTCGGCTACGACCCTCCGGTCAGGCGCTCCGGCGACGGCTACGAGGCCGTCCAGTCGGACGACGGCTGGGGACCGGCGGAAAACCCGCGGCACGTCGTGCTCGGGCTGGGGGACATCGACCTGTGGTTCGAGGCGGCCCTGTGCACGGAAAGCCTGCTGACCCTGGACTGCTCGTGGGCCAGGCTCGGCTGCGGCCACGCGGACCTCGACGCCGGCGGCAGCGTGGACGGCGCTGACATCGCCCTCTTCGATTCGCTCCGGGAAACCTGGGGGGATGGCGCGATCTGCACCGATGAAAACGACCACTGCGACCGCGCGGACCTGGACCTGAGCGGCGTGCTGAACAGCGACGACCGCGCTTACCTCGAGGCTGCGCAGGGCTGCATTCCATAGGACGCCACCCGCCACTGCGGCTGAGAATAAATGCATTTGTGTTTGACTTGAATGTCGAGTTCATACTATTTTTTCCCCATGGACCATTTTGCATTGTCTAGCATCAACCCCTGCGGCAAAGTCGAAATCCCGGGCAGGGGAGCCTTCAGGCTCCCATCCCTTTTCCTCCTGTCCGCGTTGCTTGGCGCCGGGCTGCTCATCCTGTCTTTTGTCGGATGCTCCGGCGGAAGGTCGGAGGACGCGGGCGACGACGACGGCACGGGCGATGACGGCTCCATTGACTCGGGCGGGGACGCGGAAGGCACTGACCCCTTCTACGATCCAACCGACGATACCATCTCCGACCCTGCCGGCGATCCTGTCGGCGACCCTGCCGAAGACCCGACCGCCGACCCCCTGGAAGACGGCGTTGTCGTTGACGAGTGCCCGGCCGGCGAGAAGCTGTGCCTGGACCACGTGACGCGCCGCTTCTGCGCCGACACTGCGGGCAGCCGGCGCTGGCAGGACGAGACCTGTCCCGACGGGCACGGCTGCCTGGTCGGCGAATGCACGGAAGGCTCCTGCTCCGACGCGTGCAACCTGATTGACTATGAAGGGGAGAGGACCTGCCAGCTATACGACATCACGACCGATTCGTGGGTGCTCCCGGACCCGGCCGCATTTCTGCACGACCGCTCGCGCGCCTACATCAAGTGGCTGCAGCGCGACGGCCTGTACTTCGGCGGCGCGGGCAACGCCGTCTACTCGGACCCGGAGTACTACAACATTGTCATCTACCACGGCGGCATGGGCGACTCGGCCATCTGGACCGGGACCTACCTGGCGGCCGAGGCCAAGCGCCTCATGGCAACCGGGTCTGCCGACGCCAGGTCCAGCGTGATCGAGCTCGTCAACACGCTGCACCTGTGGTTCAACGTGACAGGCGCTCCCGGCGTGCTGGCGCGATGGGTCGCGCCCGCGGGAGAGAGCTCCAACACCGAGCTCAATTGCAGCGATGAATTCCACCACTGCGGGGTCGAGTACGAGGGTGCGTCCTACGACTACCTGGGACACATCAGCCGCGACCAGTACCAGGGCGTCATGCTCGGCTACGCCCTGGCCTACGAGGCCCTGGGCGGGCACGACGAGGCAACGCGGGCGCTGATCCGCGAGGACGTGATCGAGTTCGTCGAAGAGCTCATGATCGAGCGCACCGTGCCGCTCAAGATCACCTGGAACGGCACCGACTTTCCGATCCGCAACATCACCATACGCTACATGGTCGTCTGCACGGCCGAGCTGACCGACGAGGGGGCCATCCACCTGGTTCTCGACACGGGAAACTTCGACAACTCGCTCATGTACGGGTTCCAGGAGTTCATGCCCAACTGGGGCGACATGATCAGCCAGGTGCCCGGGTTCGGCATGTTCGACAACGTGCCGCGGGCCGACAGCGCCGTGATGCTGGCTTCTTTTTTCCGCGTGGCCATGCTGGTCACGGACGGCATACCCGGCTACGAGGCCGGCCACGAGACTTTTCGAAACTACTACTACAGCAACCCGGCGGACGCGGGCGGAAGCGTGCACGACTGGATAGGGACCGCGGCCAGGTGGTCCTACAACGACGACTGCGGCGGCGGCTACTATGCCAACAACATCGTCATGGAGCCCATGTACAACTGGGCGCGGATGGAGGACGACCTGGAGGTCAGGCAGCGGGTCATGAACGAGGTGCTCGCCGGCCGCATGTGGCCCGAGCATGCCACCACCAAGAACTGCTTCTTCTTCTATATCTACGCGGGCCTCGACCCCTGGACCTACGAGGGCGCGGCCACGATCGCGGGCGAGCAGCTCCAGGGCTTTCCACCGCCGCCCAGGGTCAGGACGACCATAAACCTCACGGCCGACCCGCGCTACCCTCACGAGTCTGGCTGCGACAGCCAGTGCGACCGCGACACGTCGGTGGACGTGGCCGAGCGCAAGGTCAGCGACTTCATCTGGCAGCGCAACCCATGGGAGCTTCTCGACGTGGGCGACCCCGCCCTCACCTATCCGGGGATCGACTATCTCGTGGCCTACTGGATGGGCCGCCACCTCGGGTCCCTGGAAGACGACACGCCGGGCAGGTGCCTTGCCTGGCATTGAAGCGGCTTTAAATCAGATGCAGGCCCAGTCGAGGAGGGTGCCGGCCAGGTCGACCTGGCAGTTGCCTTCGCCGTAGTTGGCGCCGCCCACCTCGGTCTCGATCTCCAGGGACAGATCGCCGAAACCCATGTCCTTGAGATCCTCCAGCGTGTCCTGCACCGGGTGCAGGGGCCAGCCGAGCTGGATCAGCCTGCGCTGCGGCTCCTTGTCGGTGAGGAAAAGGGGGATTTCCTCGAGAACCGGCTCGTCCAGGTGCATGGCCCGGCCGTCAATGCCCCTGGGCAGCTTTGTTTCCGGCCGCTCGCATCGCGGCGCATTGAGCTCCTCTTCGGTGTGCCAGACAATGACGTGATCGTGATCCAGGATGTCCATGTAATTCACCATGGCCGCGTGTTTGCTCCGCCCGTGCGTTTTCAGCGCTTCCCAGAAAGGATGCCCCTTCTCGCCGTCACCGAGCCGGCCGCTCTCGAGCACGGCTCCCACGCGTTCGATCATGTCCATCTCGCATCGAAAGGACTCCGAGTCTCCCGGGTGAAAGTACGAGAACGCGATGCGCTCCTTTCCCCTGGTCCTGTACTCTTCGGGCACCTTCACGGTAAACCCGTGCATGAGGGGCAGCCCGGATATGCGGTGCCGCGGCCACTGCTCTTTTGTAATGGCCGGGGGCAGCCCGCCTTCCCAGCCCGCCCTGGGCCCGATTTCCGTCTTGATGTACCAGTACCTTTTCATTGCTCTTCCTCTTCTTCCTTCATGTGACGGCCCGGCTTACTCGCAGTACACCACGTGGGCGTGGCCGGGGTTCACGCCGGAAACCTGGCCGTACTGGTCATGGCCCCAGCACCTGAGGTTTCCATGCTCGAGCAGCGCGCACGAGTGGGCGCCTCCGCAGGCAACGGCGGAAGCGGCCGACCCAAGACCTGTAACCGAAACAGGAACGGAGCTGTTCTCCAACGTACCGTCGCCAAGCTCGTTGTCCCGGTTTGCCCCCCAGCACGCCACGTCCCCGCTCGCAAGAACCGCGCAGCAGTGATCGTCACCGCAGCCAACGGCGCTGACATCGTCGCCCGGGTCCGATATGGCCGCGGGCTCGAGCTGATCCTCCGTGCCCCCGTTGCCCAGGCTGCCGTGCTCATTGTTGCCCCAGCATATTGCGCCGCCCTCCCGGACAGCGCAGGAATGGTTCCTGCCGCAGGCCAGGGCCGTCGCGCCGGCGGTCAGGCCCGCCACGACTACCGGCACCGAGCTTGGCGTTGTCGTGCCGTTGCCGAGCTGGCCCTCATCGTTGGCTCCCCAGCACATGACCCCTCCCGTGTCCAGCAGGGCGCAGGAATGGCTCAGGCCCGCGCAGGCGAATGTCGCCTTGGAAGCAAGGCCCGTAACAGCCGAAGGCGTGAGCGCGCCGTCCGTGGAGCCGTTGCCCAGCTGGCCGCTGCCGTTCCCCCCCCAGCACGTCATGCTCCCCTCGTCCAGCACCGCGCAGGAGTGTGACCCGCCCCCTGTCACGCTTACTGCAACCCCGCCCGGGTCGATCTCCACGGGCGCGAGGCGCGTTTCCGTTGTCCCGTCTCCCACCTGGCCGGAGCCGTTCTGTCCCCAGCACGTGACTGCGCCCGCCTCCGTGACCGCGCAGGCATGCTGATGCCCGCCGCTCACGGCGGCTGCCCCCGTGTAGAGGTCGAATACGTATCTTGCGCCATCCGGTGTCAATCTCTGATCATCATTGTTGCCGATCTGGCCGTGGTCGTTGTTGCCCCAGCACATCACGCCCC
>JBDRLK010000039.1:0-7231 GCA_043813155.1 Pseudomonadota bacterium
TGACCGACCACTCTGTTTTTTACAACAAGGACGAAAACCCCGACCGCGAAAGCGCCATTGTTTACAGGGAAAGGCTTATCAAGGTTGGGCCGGATATCACGAAAGACAAGGTCACCGAGCTCCTGCAGTATTACTTCGAAACACTCAGAAGACAGATTGGACAAATCAGCGGCGACAGGCAGATAAACCTGGCTGTTTACGACCATGAATTCACGGGCAAGCCCGAAGGGCTGGCACTTGCCGCAATAAGCTGGCAGGAATGGAAAAATCCCGAGCCGATGATCGTTTACCCCAGGGAAGAAGCGGCCAGGAAGCCTTCTGCGTCGAGCCAGGGATTCGAGTATGCCCCCACCAATCCTCAGCATATTTCTCACATGCCTCCGCCTCAGGCCGAGCCGATCGGCCCGCCGCCGTCAGCCGGACCTGCACCGGCCCCGGCCACATCCGCTCCGTCATCCGCGCCTCTGATTTCTCCCGCATACGCGAAAGTTCCCGCTAATCTCTCGGTGGACGTACAGATGGGACCGGTGCCCCAGGCGGCCCCGCCCCGGGCAGCCCCTCCCCAGGCGGCCCCGCCCCGGGCAGCCCCGCCCCAGGCAGCCTATGAACCGGTTGTCGAGGAATTCGACGCAGACAGGGTCCTGTCCGAGGTTTTCGAGCAGCTCCAGGACATGTTCCTGATGCAGACTCAGGATGATTGCGCCGAGTTCGTCATCGATCTGGCCATGGAGAAGATACCCGTGGAGGGAGGAACCATATTCCTTGCCGATATCAATACGAGAGACATGCTCTTCGCCGCGGTCAGAGGGCCCTCTTCCGGGAGCCTGAAAGGCCGGGTGCTGGACATGCGCAAGGGGATTGTCGGGTTTACGGCCAGGGAAGGGGCCGCCATTGCCATTTCGGACGTGAGCAAGGACCCTCGTTTCTGCAGCGATTTCGATCAGACCGGTGACTTCAAGACAAAAAGCGTTCTTTGCGCTCCCATTCAGTATGAGGGAAGAACGTTCGGTGCCATTGAGCTGCTCAATAAGATCGGCAACGATATGTTCACGCAGGGCGAGATCAATGTCATAACCTATCTCGCCTCACAGCTCGCCGAGTTTATCGCAACGTCCCTTCCATCGGGAGAGCCGGATTTCCTTGAAGAAGAGCGGCAGCACATGCAGCCGGCAAAGCAGGCACAACCGGCTTCACCCGCAAAAAGGGGCAAACCCAAGGCAAAGAGCAAAGGCCGGGGCGGGAAAAAGTAGCGCGGAAGCCGGAATCCTGAATATCACGTGGTGACGGCTTCACGGCAGCAAGATAAATCGCAATAGATTCCGTATTAATCCATTTAAACACTTGCAATAGAAGCGGTTTTTTATTACATGTGAAACCAGAAATTTACGGGCGCATTAAAATACTCGAATTCTAATGGATTTTGACACCGATGAAATAACCGCCCTGCTCGGTCCGGGGACCGAATTCGACGGCAAGCTGATCTTCAGGGGAACGGTCAGGATCGATGGAAAATTCATCGGCGAAATCATGTCCAGCGATATCCTCATCATCGGTGAAGGCGCCCAAATACAGGCTCAAATCAGGGCAGGAACCGTCATCGTCAAGGGCGGAACCATCATCGGCGACATCATTGCCACCGAACTGGTGGAAATCCATGCACCGGGCAAACTGACGGGAAACATTACGGCGAAATCCCTGTTTATCGACAAAGGCGTGGTCTTTGAAGGGGAGTGCAAAATGGACAAATCGGGGGGTGCATCTTTACAGCCCGAAAAGGATACGTTAAAAACAAAACCTTAAATCAAGGGGTCGGACCGTGCGTCGTGCGTTTCCGAATGCATGATGCATGGTCCGACGCCTTACTTATTATCAGGATGGGAATGTTTGCAGTTACAATGTTTTTTGCCTCGGCTTCCCCTGTTGACCTGGATTTCACCGTTATCCTCCAGGTCGGCATCTTTTTCATCCTTCTCTTTCTTCTGACCTTTCTTCTTTACGGCCCGATTCTGTCAACACTGGAAGCCAGGGTGTCGAAGACGGACGGCATGAAGAAAGAGGCCGGCGAGCTCGGTCTCAAGGCCGAAAAACTGCTCGGCGAGTACAAGGAGCAGATGTCGAAGCACAGGCGGGAGGCGGAAAAGTTCACTTCCGAAATGCGCCAGAAGGTCAGGGATGATGAAAACGAGATTCTGAAAAAGGCCAAAAAGGATTCAGCGGACATCATGCAGGAGGCACGGGCCCATATCAAGGACCTCGAAGAAAGCTTGAGAAAAGAGCTGGGCCACCAGGTCCAGGACATGGCCTCTTCGCTTGCTTCGAAAATACTGTAAGGAGTCGCCCGGAAATTATTTCGACGTTTCATGATCAATTCTGACAAAATATGCAATAGCTTCTTCTGGGCGCCGAGGCGCCTTGGCTGCCCAGCGGGCTATCCTGGCAAGGCGCGGGGTCCCCATCCCGACGCAGGCGCAGTCGAACTACGTCGAGGAGGGATGGGGTGCAATGAGGCGGGGTCCCCGCGGAAGCAAGAAATCGAGCAAAACGAAATGGCTTCCGTGGGGTGCATAGCGCCGCCAGCCGGGGCCCCGCGCAGGGCGCGCCCGCAAGGCGGGGCCCGGTATCGGCGTCCAGAAGTCGAAATAATTTTTGGGCGGCTCCTGCGGCGCAGCAAGGGAAAATCTGAAATGAAAAAGACTGGCACCGGCTTCGTGTTGGCCACGCTCACCGCCCTGTCGCTGGCCTGGGCCGCTCCACACAGCGCCCATGGTATGCCGGCCCCTTCCGCTGAAAGCGCCGATGCGGATGGGTCCGGAGGTCAAGAGAAAAAAATCAACTGGCTGCGGTTCGGCGAGGAAACGCCTCCCCTCATCGCCAGCTTCATAAACCTGGCCATCATGATTTTTATCCTGTGGTACTTCGCGAGAAAACCCATAGGGAAATACTTCCTCGAAAGGAGCAGAAAAATCAGGCAGGCGATTGAAGAGGCCGAAAAGCTCAGGAAGGAAAGCGAAGAAAAGTTCAGGCATATTTCCGATAAAATGGAGCGGATTGAAGAGGAAACCCAGGCCCTGAAAAAAGAGCTGATCGCCGCCGCTGTTGCTGAAAACGAAAGGGTCATCGCCGAGGCGCGGGAGCGGGCCGACCAGCTGCGGTCGAGCGCCCTCAAGTTGCTGGAATTCGAGCAGGAGGCCATGGTGGACAGGCTAAAGCGGGAAATAGCCTTACAGGTCGTCGAGAAGGCCGAAAAAATGGTCAGGGACAGGATTCGCCTGGCGGACCATGAAAGGATAACAAAAGAGAGCATCGATCTTTACGTGGAAAAATAGGAGTCGCCTAAGAAAAAATTTACATTTTTAGGCGACTTTTTAACACTATAGGTAACAACATCTTCTGGGCGCCGAGGCGCCCGTCCAGCAAGGCGCGGGGTCCCCATCCCGACGGAGGCGTAGTCGAACTACGTCGAGGAGGGATGGGGTGCAGCAACGCCGCTGGGCGGGATGGATCGGCGGCCAGAAGTGTAAATTTTTTTTAGGCGGCGACATATGATATACGGCTCCATTTCAAGAAGATACGCAAAAGCGCTGTTCGACCTGGGCGTTGAGAAGAACATGCTCGCGCAGTTCGTCCGGCAGATCGAGGCGTTCTACGAGCTCTGGAGCGGGAGCGAGGAGCTTCAAAAGGCGCTGACGAATCTCGCCGTGCCCGGCAAGGCGAAGCGGGCGATCGTCGAGAAGCTCGCTCTCAGAATCAGCGCCGGCGATTTCGTGAAGCGTTTCCTCCTGCTGCTCACGAAGCGCGGGAGAATCGAGACGATCCAGCTGATCACCCTGACGTTGAAGTCGATGGCCGACAGGAAAGAGGGGATTGTCCGCGGGGAAGTGGCGAGCGCTTTCCCTCTCGATCCATCGGCCTTCAGCCATGTCCAGACCGGCCTGGAAAAAAAGACGGACAAAAAAATCATCCTCACGAAACGCGTCGATCCCGAGCTTATCGGCGGTATCGTCATCAAGATAGAAGACCTGGTAATAGACGGAAGCGTTAGAAGGTATTTCGAGGACATAAGAAAACGTATTGCGACGGGATCGTAAAATTTTTAGGAGTGATTGACCCATGATGCAAATAAGACCTGACGAAATCAGCAAGCTCATAAAAGATGAAATCGAATCGGCCGGCCAGAATATCCAGGTCGAGGAGACGGGAACGATCCTGACGGTAGGCGACGGTATTGCCAGGGCCTACGGGCTCCAGAACGCCATGGCGGGCGAGCTCGTGGAAATGCCGGGCGGCGTTCTCGGGATGGTCCTGAACCTGGAAGAGGACAACGTCGGCATCGCGATCCTCGGCGATGAAACGCACATCAAGGAAGGCGACACCGTGAAGAGGACGGGGCGCATCACCGACGTGCCCGTCGGCGAGGAGCTCAAGGGAAGGGTCGTCAACGCTCTCGGCATTCCCATTGACGGCAAGGGCCCGATCAAATCAAAGGAGAGAAGAAGAGTGGAGATCAAGGCTCCCGGCATCATCCAACGCCAGCCCGTCAAGGAGCCCCTGCAGACGGGGCTCAAGGCCATCGACTCCATGATTCCCATCGGCAGGGGCCAGAGGGAGCTCATCCTGGGCGACCGCCAGATCGGCAAGACCGCGATTGTCGTCGACACGATCATCAACCAGAAGGGCAAGGACGTTTACTGCATCTACGTCGCCATCGGCCAGAAGCTCTCGACCGTGGCCCAGATCGTCGATACGCTCGAGAGAAACGGCGCCATGCAGTACACCACCGTCGTTTCCGCCACGGCCAGCGAGCCCGCCCCCCTTCTCTTCATCGCCCCCTACGCGGGCGTCACCATGGGGGAGCATTTCAGGGACAACGGCAAGCACGCGCTCATAGCCTATGACGACCTGTCCAAGCACGCCGTCGCCTACAGGCAGCTGTCGCTGCTCCTGCGGCGCCCGCCGGGACGTGAAGCTTATCCCGGGGACGTTTTCAACGTGCACTCGCGCCTCCTCGAGAGGGCGGCCAAGCTCAGCGACAAGGAAGGAAGCGGCTCGCTCACGGCGCTGCCGATCATCGAAACCCAGGCCGGCGACGTTTCCGCCTACATTCCCACGAACGTCATCAGCATCACCGACGGCCAGATCTACCTCGAAGGCGACCTGTTCTTTGCCGGCGTCCGGCCCGCCGTCAACGTGGGAATCAGCGTCTCCAGGGTCGGAGGCAACGCCCAGATCAAGGCCATGAAGCAGATCGCCGGAACGCTGCGAATCGAGCTCGCCCAGTACAGGGAGCTCGCCGCCTTCGCGCAGTTCGCCTCGGACCTGGACAAGGCCACGCTGGCGCAGCTGCGGCGCGGGGAGAAGCTCGTCGAGGTGCTGAAGCAGGGCCAGTACCTTCCGCTGTCCGTCGAGAAGCAGGTCCTGATCATCTACGCCGGGACAAACGGCTTCCTCGACAAGCTCCCGGTCTCCGAATTGGCCAAGTACGAAAAAGAGCTGTACGACTACGCGGAATCGAAGCACCCCGAGGTGCTGTCGACGATAAGGGAAAAGAAGCAGCTCGACAACGAGTTCAAGAAAAAACTGAACACCGTCATCAAGGAGTTCACGGAAAGATTCGAGGCGTCGATTGACAAATCTTAGGGACATACGAAAGCGCATCGTAAGCGTAAAAGGCACGCAGAAGCTCACGCGGGCCATGAAGCTCGTGGCTGCCGCCAAGCTCAGGAGGGCGCAGGACAATCTCCTGAAAATGCGCCCCTACGCGGAAAAGGTGCTCGAGACCGCTTCCATTGTCGCGGCCAGGATCGAAGAGACCAGCCACCCCCTCCTGTCGAGGAAGGAAGGCGGCAAGCATCTTCTCCTCGTCATCACCAGCGACAAGGGAATGTGCGGAAGCTTCAACGCGAACGTGCTGAGGCATGCGGAAGTGCACATGGAAAAGCTCGGCAGCGAGGCGGACGTCCAGCTGTCCGTCGCGGGCAAGAAGGGGATCATCTATTTCAGGTCCAGGCAGAAAAAGATGGTCAAGATGTTCGATAATTTTTACGAGGACATAAGCTTTGTCAAGGCGGCAGAGGTTTCCAGGTGGCTCATCGACGAATACGTGCATGACAGGGCCGACAGCGTGTCGCTCGTTTACAACGAGTTCAAGAGCGCGGTGGCGCAAAACGTCGTCAGGGAGGAAGTGCTGCCCATTCAAAGGGCGACCATCGAGGGGGCCTGGAAGGACGTGGATTTCATCTTCGAGCCCGACGAAAAGCAGATCCTGGACAACCTGCTTGCCATGTACGTTGCCACGGAGCTGTACAGGGCCGTTCAGGAATCGACGGCGAGCGAGTACGGGGCGCGCATGACGGCCATGGAGAACGCCACGAACAACGCCCAGGACATGGTCAAGAGCCTGACCCTTTCGTACAACAAGGCGCGCCAGGCCTCCATTACCAAGGAGCTCATGGAAATCGTCGGAGGCTCCGAGGCGCAGAGAACGGGGTAGAACAGTCGCTTGTCACCGGCCGCTCGCCGTCCGGTGACGAATTTCCAGATTGGAGGAAAAGGGAATGCAAGTCGAACAAAGAGGAAAAGTCATCCAGGTCATCGGGCCCGTTGTCGACGTGCACTTCGAGGCTGAAAAGCTGCCGGAGATTTTCACGGCGCTCCAGGTTTCAAACCCGTCCATCAGCGGCGTGCAGTGGAACCTCACGCTCGAAGTCGCCCAGCACATAGGGGAGAACACCGTCCGGACCATTGCCATGGACGCCACGGACGGGCTCGTGCGCGGCATGGAAGTCAGGGACACGGGCTCTCCCATCATGATGCCCGTGGGCGAGGGCTGCCTCGGAAGAATCATCAATGTCATCGGGCAGCCCGTGGACGAGGGGCCGCCGATAAAAGCCGATGAGTACTATCCCATTCATCGCCACCCCCCGGAGTTCATCGACCAGGACGTGAAGGTGGAGGTGTTCGAGACCGGGATCAAGGTCGTCGACCTTCTCGCCCCCTACAGGAAGGGAGGCAAGATCGGGCTGTTCGGCGGCGCGGGCGTGGGCAAAACCGTCCTCATCATGGAGCTGATCAACAACGTAGCCAAGAAGCACGGCGGCGTTTCCGTGTTCGCCGGCGTCGGCGAGCGCACCAGGGAAGGCAACGACCTCTACCGGGAAATGCAGGAATCAAAGCTCGATGACGGCTCGGCCGTCATCAGCAAGACCGCGCTCATTTACGGCCAGATGAACGA
>JBDRLK010000040.1:0-2130 GCA_043813155.1 Pseudomonadota bacterium
GGCCCGCACCTGGATGTTCAAAAACGGGCTGCCCGTCCTCACCCTCTGGTTGCACAGCGTGTCCCGTCCGAAAATCTCGAACCCGCCGCGGATCAGCTCCGGCGCCGCGTCCGCGAGCCACGCGCAGGGGTCCCCGGACGGCAGGAGCACGCCGCCCCTCTCTTCCACGCTGCAGCCGAGAAGCAGGGCCAGGAATTTTGCCTCCGCGCCCGCGTCGCGCCTTATCCTGGTGATCATCTCCCCCTCGCCCCTCAGCACGATGTCGCCGGGCTCGGCGGCGCTGATCTCGCGCTTGCCGTAGAGGAAGCGAAGCTCGATGCTGAAAACGCTCGCGTAATCGCGAAGGTACAGGCGAGGCCGCGGCTCGGCGCGCAGCTCGGCAACGTCGAAGCCTTCGGGCAGCTCCACGCGGCCCAGCCGCGCCAGCTTCAGGTAGTAGGCCTCGACAAAATGCCGAAGGGTCTCGGCGTCCATTTCCGTGCCCGACCGCTGCGCCAGGTTCAGGGCGGCCCCCGCGCGCGGGCACGCCACCTCGAAAAGCAGGCGCCCCGCTTCTTCCCCGTCGGCCGCAATGGCCCACAGGCGCCGCTCCCCGAAGACACGGCAGCTCCTGCCGTCGAGTGCGAACGCGCGTTCGCCCAGCCGAAGGAAAAAGCGCAGCGCGAACCTGCCGCCCCCGCCCCCGCCTTTCTCCTCCACGCGGGTCAGAAACTCGCCGCAGCCATCGGGAAACGAGCAATCGGGGAACCAGCCGGGGTCGCGGCGGTAAAGCTCTTTCAGGCGGCCGAGGAGCTCCATGTCCACGGCCGTGGAAAACCCGACCTTCACCATCTGCTTCGAGGTGTCCCGGAAATTGCCGCCGCCGCCCGGGTCCTGGGTCTCGGCCAGCATGTCGATGGCGCGTTTTTCCACGTCCGAAAAGCCGTCGTAGAACCTGCGCAGGTACTTCTCCGTGGCAGGCGTCACTTTGCCGAGGCTCCTGTCCTTGCGCACCACTGCCTTTTCCACGAGGAGCATGACCCGGCCCCCGCCATCGTGTGCATCCTCGATGCTGAAGAAAAACCGGTGCTTTTTCGTCTTCCCCTTCCCATCTGCCTTTCCGAGCCCCTTCAGCAGCGCCCCGGAAGAATCCTCCGCAACGGCGCAATCGAGCTCGCGGCAGATGGACCCGAGCCTCTTCAGGTTGACCTCCTTCCTCAGGCGCTTCTCGTGATCCACGAGCGAGGGCCTGTCCGACTCGCGCATGACCGCGGCCAGCAGCACGGCCGCAACGTGGGGGCACGGAAGCTCCATGTAGCCTCCCCTGCAGGTGCAGGTAAATTCCAGGTGTTGCTCGACGTAATACGGGTCGGACGAGACGCTCACCGCGCGCCCCGCGGCGCTGCCGGCGAGGCCGGCGCCGTATCCATAGCTGCCGTACCCCCCGTACCTGCGTGTAATGTCGCTGATCTCGACCGTCTCGCGCGTCCCGTCGCCCGCATCCACGCTCGCGCGCACGACCTGGTCGTCGAAATGATGCACCGCGAGCCTGCGCGGCGCCCTGATCAGGTCGAAGGCCCGGACAAGGGCCTCCCCGGGCACCGCCCGCTCGATCTGCTCGAAGGTAAGGCCTTCCCCCATCCGGCCCTTCTCCTGCCCGCTTTCCGGCAACCGTCCGGCTGTGGTCCCCCCTGCGGGCCGCTCGCCCCCGTACTCGTGCTCCAGCGCGCAGAGGGCCGCCACAACGTGCTCGCACCCGGCCGTGTCGCCCGGGCAGTCGCATCCCGCGCTGGCCGGCCTTCCCGCTCCGTCAAAGCGGACCTCGACGGTGCGGACCCAGCCGCCGTCCTCCACGTGAATGATCGCGGTTCGGCCCAGCGCCTGCAGGGACACCACGCTGCCGCGTTCAAAGGCGGCCAGCCCGCGCTCGATGACGGCGGGCGAATCCGCGATCCGCGCGATGTCCCTGCCTGTTATGATGAATAACGCCAAAAAATGATCTCCCAGTTCCCCTTCTTGCATGTAGGGCGGGGCTTCAGCCCCGCCGGCCCGCGCTCGATCGACTCGGGCGAATCCGCGAACATCATGATGTCCCAGTTCCCCTTCCTGCATGTAGGGCGGGGCTTCAGCCCCGCCGGCCCGCGCTCGATC
>JBDRLK010000041.1:0-5476 GCA_043813155.1 Pseudomonadota bacterium
ACAAATCAAAAGAAAATTCCTGTCACTCGCAGGAAGAGAGGCTGGAGGCAGGCGAGGGCTGCCCGCTTTGCCGGGATTTTTCGTACTGCTCCCTGAGAATCTGGGCGATGGCTTTTTTTATCCTGGTCCTCATGACCTCACTCACGCCCACGAACTCGATGCCATAGCCCCTGCTCCCGGGATTGCTGCAGGGCGGCCTGTGATGGACCGCCCTCGCGTCGACCGTAAGGGGATCGGCCTTGCTCAGGCATATCGTCAGCTTGAAATTATTGAGGCCCATGAGGTCGTCATCCGTGAAAATATACATGCCTCCGGCCGACACGTTCCTGGTATAATATGTGGCCCTGAAGTTTGCCTTCCTGATCATGACCCTGGCAATGGCGTTGAACCTTTCATGCTTTCTCTTGTCTTTCATCGTTATCCTCCTTTTATACCCGGCGGTTTCGATCATTGTACACTATTAAGATTGCAAACTTGGTGCCAATGCTTCCTGCCCTGGAATGCCTTAAATCAGGACGTTTCACTGACAGTGCGGGAATGGATTGCGCAGGTTCTGCGTGCAAAAGTCACCAGGTGAGCAGGGTCGGCGCAGCAGTCGGGGTTTTTGCCGCATCAATCGAAGGTGAAGCCTTTCTCTTTTATTACTCTGAGACAGGCATCTACCACATCCACATCATAGAGAATGCCTCTTTTCTGTGAGATTTCCTCGAGGGCCATGTCCATACCCAGGGCAGGACGGTAGGGCCGATGAGAAGCCATGGCCTCTACCACATCAGCAACTCCCAAAATTCTTGCTTCAAGGGTAATGCTCGCACCCTGAAGACCGGAAGGATAGCCAGAGCCGTCAATCCTCTCGTGATGCTGATGAACGATGGGGCAGATCGGCCAGGGAAACTCTATTGTCTTCAGGATATTATAAGAAACCTCGACATGGGACCTGACCATGGCCATTTCAATTTCACTCAACTTGCCGGGCTTGCTCAGGATCTCCGACGGCACGATCACCTTGCCTATGTCGTGGAGGAGGCCGGCCATGTGGATTGCCTTGACCTTCTCCTTTGAAAGGCTCATTTCCCCGGCAATGCTGGTGGCAAGCCTGGCGACCCGCTGCTGATGGCCGGCTGTATATGGATCGCGCATCTCGGCAATTGTCGTAATGGCCCTTACGGACCCTTCCACGGCCTTGTGCAGCAAGTCGTTGGCCTTTAACAGTGCTTCTTCCATGTTTTTCCGTTCAGTGATGTCACGGACAACGCCCTGAACGGCTACCAGGTCGCCGGCTTCATCGAAAACGGGATTGATCAGCTGCTCGGTCCAGACAATCCCACCATCCTTGTGCATGCATCGCAGGACAATTGGTTTTGCCAGCGGCTCCTTTGGGTTCATCCAGGTTTCGGTTATATCGCTGTCTTCCGGATGAATAATCCTGTAGCCCAGCGCCGGATCGGCATAGAACTCCTCCGGGCCGTACCCCGTGATGGCGACGGCCGAAGGGCTCATGTACTCAAAGCCCGGCTGCGGCTTCAGGCGCATTCGAAAGATCAGGTCCCTTGCATTCTCGGCAAGCAGTCGGAATCTTTCCGAGCTCTTTTGCTCGGCCTCCTGCGCATTCAAGCGCTCCGTGATATCCCTGACAATGACATGGGCCGCCGGGACACCTTCGTAGTCGGCCAGGCGCACACTGATCTCCGCCGGGACCCTCCTGCTGCTCGCGGACAGCAAGCATGTCTGATACTTGTCCACCACTTCCTCGTTCGCCAGTCGTCGATTATAAAGCTCCATCACTTCTTCCCTTGTTTCGGGAGAAAGGATATCCTCGGCATGCATCCCGATCATATCTTCAACCCTGTATCCCAGCATTTCCGCAAGCCTTGCGTTGGCAAAAACTATCCTGCCCATGCGATTGACCAGGTAGCCGTCATTGATGTTTTCCACGAGACCATGGTATCTGGCTTCGCCGGCTTTCAGAGCATCTTCAGCGGCTTTTCGGTTGGTGATATCGCTCAGAAAAGTCAGCGTCGCGGGCCGGTCTTCCCAACTGATAACGACTGCGTTGATTTCCACCCACCTGACGTTTCCATGCTTGTCGACGATCCTGAAAGAATAGACATCGGGAAGCGGCTCGCCCTTCAGCCGTTTCCCGTGATTTTCAACCACCATCTCCCTGTCTTCCGGATGGACGAACTCCACGAAGGGCCTGGAACCCAGATCTTCCGGCGAGTACCCGGTAATCCGCGTGAGCCTGGGATTGAAGAACTTCAGCATCCCGTCCTGGCCCACGAGAATTGCTTCGCCGGCGTTCTCGACAAGAACGCGGTACTTGTCCTGCGATTCCCGCAAATCCCGTTTTCGCTCCACGGTCTGACGGTAAAGCCGGTGGACCTCGATGGCCTCGGCAACCCTGCGGCCGGCCAGGGAAAGCAGAAGATGTGTAGAGCCGGAGAGCTTCAAGGGATTGCGGCCGGCGACAATCATCAGCCCCACGATTTCCTTGAACACCAGCAGCACCGCGACGGCGCGGTCGGTGTTCATTCCCTCTTTTTGTGCGGCTGAGATGGATTTCATCGGCAGGCCGGGGCTCTTCAAAACAGAATCCGCCGGGAACACGAGCTTCCCCTGCACGCCTTCGGCTGCCAGCGATGCCAGGCCCTGCTCATCGGATTGGATGTGCTTCACCTCTTGAACAAACTCCTCGGAGACGTTCCTGGATACAACCAGGTCGAACAGGAGGCGCTCCCGGTCGAGAAGATAAATCGCCCCGGCATCCAGATATTCGAGCTCCATCACTCGATCCAGGGCGTCATTCAGAATGTCGTTCAAATCGGTTGCCCGCATCCCGGCTTCTACGATATCATCGAACGCCACGGCCAGGTGCTGCATGACATCGCCATCGAGATCGTCCATAAAAACCCGTGAATACTTACTCATCTTCAATAATGACCCTGGCAATGTCGTTATGCCTTGGTTTTTTCCTCTTCTCGTACACAATGCACCTCCATTCATCTTCCGTTCACTACATGGGTATCATTTTATTGTAAATGTCGAAAACCCTCGAGGACAGATGCTGCTGATCTTCCAAGGTCAAGTATGAGTTGGCTGAAAAAAGAATGAAAAACAGGTAGTTATTAAGAAACCGGGTGCCGAACTCTATCCTGTCACTTATCCCGGCACATTGGAAGTACTTTCCCATTTCTTCGTACGCAACCCTGCCGTCTCTTCCAATGACCAGGTCCAGGGTCTCGTCCCTCACCTGGAACTTTTCTTTCATGTATTTCTTTCCCGCCTCGGCCAGCTTCTTTGGGGATACTGCTTCCTTCACACAGTTGAAAATAATGTCCAGCAGATCATTGAAAACAGAATGAACAAATCTCAATCGCTCGTCTTCCACCTCAATTTTAAAGAAAACCTCGATACAGCCTTTCTTTCTCAGCCAATAGGCGGTTTTGATCGCATCGAACTGTTCGATGTCGAGCTCACCGGCAATCTCACGCAGGGTTTTATCTCCGGTCACGTGGTCCAGGAAATCAGCCTCCCCGGCGTTGAGGGCCATGCCGCCTTCCTCTGCTTTTTTCCTGATCACGACATTAATACTGGGTATGAGCTCCTTGTAATGGTAAACCCGGTTGATTCGTTCCACGGTTTTCATCATCAGGGACTGGGTATCGATAAAAATAAAGGCAGGGAGCCCCGATAAGTCTATGGTCCTGGAAAAATAGTAGGCCCCGCGGTCAAGCATCAGCGCAGCATGGAATATCTCCTCGACCTGGCGATGGAGCAGCTGAAAGACCTCGGCAACGGTTGTAACTCCCCGGCCGACCAGGACCTGGCCCAGTCTTTTCCCGTGCTCGAGCTCTTCCAGGGCGCTCTTGAGCTGCTCCTCCGTCAGAAGCCTCTCTCTCAGCATGATCTGGCCGAGGCGGTCCCTCATGTTCGATGACGTGCCCATCCTGAGCGCTCCCCTGTCAAAATACAGCTCTCTCCTCTCCTCCCCGCTCAGGACGACAAGCACCCCTGTCAGCTTGGACGTTACAATGAAGTTTGCAATCTCAAAAAGCCAGCCCTTGCGTATTTCGCCAGCCATCAGGATATTCGCAAAATCGATATCCTGTCTGTCCCCGCAGCATTTCCTGGAAATAGTCATTTCACGACAGGCGCTGACGGTCTTCCACTCTCCATGCCGCTGCTTCCATGCCTGCACTTCTTCCTGCTCCGAGAATGCGTTAAATCCATTTGTGTCGATCTGCATTTTCATCTTGCTGTTACCTCCGTGCGCCTCGTTCTGATTTGCTTTTCTGCTCTGCTCTTTCATAAGGTTATTTTTCGTTAGCCGGCCGGCTGAAGCTCCGAGATCAGGAGGGTTTCGCCCTCGAAGTGCTCGAAGTCGCCGCAGTCCTCGAAAGACAGGTCGGCGAGGCACGCGGGCGTGTCCTCGAGCCCTCCCCGCATCGAGCCCGTGACGCACCTGGCGCCGTCCGCGGTCCACTCCGCCTCCACATCCCAATCCTCGCTGTCCAGCCTGATGCCGAAACCATCGTAGTAGTTGACAAGGACGTCATCCTCTGTGTGGGAAACACCGTCACCGCAGTAATCCGCCCGAAGAAGCCGCGTGCATGCCTGGTGATGGCCCGCCAGGCTGCCTCGCACGCAATCCCTCCTTCTTCGCTCGTCCGGGCAGATCAACCCCTCGACCCACGGCTTGTATCCCATGTCAACGCACTTGGCCAGCACGTGGCCTTTGCACGCGAACGTGAAGGCCGAATCGTCGGGCACATGGCTCCCGCCGCCCTCGGTCCCTGCGTCGTAGTTCCACAGCCCTTTGAGGGGGATGGCGAGGACGGGCAGGCCCTCCTCGTCCGTGCCGCACATGGGAACCCACCCGTCATCCGCCAGGTAGGAAACGGCATACTCGAGATAGGAATCATCCGACATGCCCGGCCCGACAGAGTCGATCCTCAGCGCAATAGCTTCTCCGTCATCGAGGATCGCCGAGAAGACGGCGCCCACGATCCTCTGCCGTTCAGGGTCCCTGCCAGGCGCATAGGTTCCGGGAAACACGGTGCCTTCCAGTCCAAGGTCCCTGGGATGCCCGCTTCGCAGCTGTACGTCCTCCAGCGAAACGGCGACCACGGAATGGCCGTCGAGCACCTGGCCGTTCATGGACATGCCGTTTAGGCCCCTGCCGATCAGATCGGAAGCCAGCGGGTTGCTCGGCGGAACCCAGAACGTGATCGGCGACGTCGTCACTCCGACATCGCTCCGTCCCTCGTCCGCGAGCTCGCATGCTTCCATCCATCCCGACATGCCGATTACTATTACCATCATCAGCATCTTCTTTATTATTCTTTTGTTTTTCATGGCGTGCCTCCTTTTCATGTTTTCCGCTGCCGTCATCGTGGCATCTCTTCAATGCAAATTGGATGCCAGGGCGGCATCGCGAAAAATCCCTGGAAATGGCGGGGAAAAAAGCCGAATCAGG
>JBDRLK010000042.1:0-20231 GCA_043813155.1 Pseudomonadota bacterium
CTACAAAATTGTATTTTATAATTATTATCATATTTTTATTTCTTTAATTAAAATACCCCCCCCCCGGCCCCTACCTCCTGCGGAAGTAGTTGACCAAGAGGATGGCGTTGAAAACGATAAAAAAGCCCAGCACCAGAACGAGAACAAGGTACATCCAGTAACTGCGGGGATTTTCGCCGTCCATGATCAGGAGGGTCTCTTCCGGAACCTCGAGCAGAAACTTTTCAAAGAAAAAGACCCTGATATTCCGGTAACTCGAGCTTGTAATCCATGTCTTCTCCAGGTCCCCGAACCTGACGGCCCTTCCCGTGAACTCTCCCGGAAGCTCGCTCTTCGCTCTTTTCTTTTTCCCGCCTTCCACGTCCTCCCGGCCCTCGTCCACGTCCACATGGATCTGGACAAAAACATTGCGCTTTCCGAGCAGGGGAAAAATACGATAAAACCCGCCGTGAAGTCTTTTGGAAAACTTCACGACCGTTGTGGGGTTGGGAAATCCATCGACATGCACGTAGGTGTTGGTTTCGACGGTCGAAAGATCGAGCTCGGAAACTTCCCCGAGGTCGCTTACGTCCTGCGAGGCGAAAAAGTACAGAACATCGACCCTGAACCAGTAAATCATCAGCAGCCCTATGACCATGACGGCGATCATGAACCAGGGGTGCCGCCTCTTTTTAGGCCGGGGAGCTTCCATGGCCGCCAGCTCCGGGTCCACATGCTCTCCCTCCCAGAATTTCCTCTCGGCGTCCTCTTTCCCGCCGTCCTTTTTCGCGGGGCCGTCTTTCTCAAAGCTGTCTTTCATGTCGCGCTGCTAATGGTTTGCTTTCACGTCTGTTTTTTTAGACAGTGGTTTCATATCAGAGTTGCGATGATAAAACAATCTTTTCGAAAACTTTGAAACCGGAACGGGCCTATTGAGGGTAAATATTCGGTAAACCCGTGCCCGAGCCCGCGTGCGTGCCCGAATGGATGTTTGTCGGCGACTTGGCGATTCGGGCACGGGCACGTAGACCTGAGAAACGGGTTCACCGAAGGTTTACTATTGAGGGATGGAAAGACCTCTCATCCTGGCCACCTCCCTGAACTTTTCAATGGCCTCGATGAAGTACTTGATGACCTTGGGGTCAAACTGTGTTCCGCTGCACCGCTGCAGCTCTCCGATGGCAACTTTATAGCTCATGGCCTTCCTGTAGGCCCTGTTGCTGGTCATGGCATCGAAGGCGTCGGCCACGGCCAGAATCCGCGCGAAAAAAGGTATTTCTTCGCCCTTCAATCCATCGGGATACCCCTTGCCGTCCCACCTCTCGTGGTGATATCTGATGGCAAGAATAATGGGGTTGAGGAATGCGATCGGCTCCAGTATCTCGACCCCGAAAATGGGATGATTCTTGAACACCTCGTATTCGTGGTGCGTCAGCTTGCCCGGCTTGTTGAGGTTCGCGTGGCAGCCGAATTTGCCAATGTCGTGCAGCAGCGCCGCGTTGATCAAAGTCTCCACCTGGGCATCGTCCAGGCCCATCTCCCTTCCCGTGAGCTCGCTGTACAGCGTCACCCTGTCAGAATGCCCCGATGTGTACTTGTCCATGGCTTCAAGCGCCCGCGCAAGGGCCTGGATCGTCTGCCTGAATGTTTCCCTCATTTCCATCAGCAGGCCTGCATTGGCGATGGAAACCGCCACGCGGCTTCCGATGACGGACAGGAGCTTGCGGTGCCCCTCGGTCAGCTTCATGGTCGGCAAAAAGGAGCTTGCAATCACAAACCCCAGCGGATCGTTGCGGTGGATCAGAGGCACCATGACGAATGAGGCCGGAAGGGTTTTAGCATCAAACAGGGAATATTTAGACGCTGTCTCATTGTCCGCAATAATCGGCCTGGATGCCATGATTTCTTCGTACATGAGGGTAGGGTTCACCCAGGAATCGATCCTGCTCTGCTCGTTGGCCCGGATGGTCCGGTGCAGCATCATCTTTTCCTTTTTCTTGTCATAAAGGAAAATCTCGATGAGGTCCGTGGAAACGTGCTTCAATGAGAAGTTCAGCAGTGTCTCGATCATGTCGCCCAAAGACTGGCTGACATCGAGCTCCTCGCTCATCCTGTAGAGCGACAGCGTCTCCTTGAGCTGGAAATTTTCATCGGCCAGGCGCTTGACGTCCAGTGCCCTCTTCACGATCTGGACAACCTCCTCCATCTTGAAGGGCTTGAGGATGTAGTCAAAGGCGCCTTTCTTCATCGCCTCAAGCGCGGTTTCCACCGTTCCGAAGGCCGTCATGATGATGACCATGCCGTTGAACCCCCGCCCCGTTACCTCTTCGAGGAGCTCAAGCCCGCTCATGGGATCCATCTTCAGATCCGAGATGATGAGATCATACACGTCCTTCTCGATCAGCTCCAGCGCCGAAACTCCGTTGTTCGCTGACGCTATCTCGTACCCCTCGAGGCTGAGGAAATCACTTAGAATATCCGTAATGACGGACTCGTCATCAACAATCAGGATCCTCGGCACGGACGGCCGGGACGGCCGGTGGTTGTGTGAGCCTGCTTTCATGGCATGTTGTATTAAGCGCGCCCCCTTTTATTGATTATTCTCTATATTCCATTATAAGGTTTCTTCGCTGTTTATACCATCTCCGTGATTTTTTTTGAACAACAAAGAGGCCGTGGCCATAATTTTTCCCGGACGCCTGGAGGAGATAGGCTTCGAAAGCGAGGCGCCGCCGCGGCAAAGGAAAAAAGCAACGAGCCTGCCGGGGAATTGACTTCTTAAATCACCTGGTCGCCTGGAGGAGATAGGCTTCGAAAGCGAGGCGCCGCCGCGGCTAGCGACTAGTTTTTAGGCTCAAACCTGAAAGGAAACTGGACTTCCGCCCTGCCGCCTTCCGGCTTCGGGAAATTCCACGATATTATTTCCTTTTTCATGCACTGTTTAAGCGCGGATGAGCGGACGGTGTCCGACAGGATTTTTATGTTCGCCACGCTGCCGTCCGTGTTGACCAGGATGGATGTATTTACGGTTCCCATGAGAAGGTTGTTGATCTTCAGCTCCTTCTCATAGCATTGCCGGACCTTGCCGGTGTTGTTTTTAATATACGCCCTTGCCACCTTCGGGTCGATCGTCCCGGTGGGCGGCCCGTATTTTTTCTTCCCTGATTTCGACCCCTGCGACGTTTCCTCCTCTACGGGCTCCACAACGGGCAGCGTGGGGGTCTCCTCCGGAAGCGGAGGCGGCACTTCAACCAGGCTCTTGGTTTCTACGACCTGCTCCTGTTTGGGTATGGGCGCCTCAACCTTTGTTTCCTTCCTTTCCCCTTCCGGATTGGACTTCTTGGCCAGAAGCAGATAGGCCGTACCGCCGCCGATCACGAACAGGGCCAGGAAAAGAGCAATAACTACCCCATGGCTTTTTGATTCTTTAGAATCGTGCTTTACAGCTCCCATGAATAACTCCAGATCAAAAACAAGAATATTATAATGATTACAGGCCGATAATCAACACGCTATCGAAATAAACTTGATTCCTCCTCCTTTCCAACTTTCCAAATTTCCATATTTCTTTTGTTTTTGACAACCAAAGATGAAAAGGGTTTGGATTATTACCTTCCTGGCGTACAATGAATTACAATTCATCAGGCGCAATGTAATCGCCGTGTTTTTCCCTCGCCTCGAGCAGCCTGGCGCGCTGCGCTTCAAGCTCATCAAAAACCACGGCCGGTGTATCGGTCACCTTGGTCTCATAGATTGTCCTGATGCGGTCGCTCTTCGCAAGCAGCTCGGGAATCCTGATCTTGAAAAGCTCGTCATACGTCTCCCTGGGAAAATCCTTTTTGAGAACCTCGTTAAAAAGCCGCTTGAGGTCGCCGTATTTCGGTATTCGGCCCGTCGGCGTCTCAATGGCTTCCACGTCTCCGTGGGCGCGCAGCTCCGCCCACTTGTACCACACTTTTTTATCCTCCCTTTCATTGATGAAACTGCCGTCCTTGTCCTTCAGGAAATAATTCACCGAAAAGATGAGCGGCGGCTTCTTCAGCCCTTTCCCGAAATCCAGGTTTTTCTCAATGTACGTCCCGATGGGAATGGACAGAAAATCGAGGTTGGACATGAGATTGAACTTTCTCACGCCTTCCTGCCCCAGCGTGGCGGCCGTTGTTTCCGACTCCAGCGTCGCGCCCTTGGTGATGATGCCGTGAGCCCAGCTGAACGACTCCTCTATGGGTACGCACGTGTCCGAATCCCTTCCCCCGTACACCATCCCTCCGACCACGACGCCTTCGGGGTCGTTCAGCACGGGATCGAGATTGTCCAGGATGTCGAGCGAGAGCGTGAAGCGTGCGTTGGGGTGGGAGCAGGTTATCTCCTTGCCGCTGCGGTCCTTGTTCCCGATCTTCCATTGGCCGGAGTGGTTTTCGCCCCCGGGAGGCACGTCGCCGTCCTTTCCTATCCAGTGCGGCTTCCCTTCAGGCGCCACGAGAACGTTCGAAAAGATGATTTCACCTTCGCTGTTCAAGGCCTTCCACTGGCTCGGGTCATCCTTTGAATTGACCCCCTGGATGATCCCGAACATCCCCCTCTCAACGTTCACGGCCCGGACTTCCCCGTCCTTGCTGCGCAGATAGGCGATATCGTCGCCCACGATGGACTCGCCCTCGAGCATGGCCGTCGAGGTCTTGCCGCACAACGAGGGGAACGCCCCGGTAAAGTACGATACACGCCCCCCCGGGCCGTGAATGCCCATGACGAGCATGTGCTCCGTGAGCCACCCCTCGCGCGAGCCGCGCCTGATCGCGAGGCGCATGGCCAGTTTCTTCAGCCCGATCGTGTTGCCGCCGTACTGGGTGTTCGTGCTGTAGACCGTGTCGCCCTCCAGGTCGATGTAAATCCTTCTCAGGTCGAGATTGACGCATGTCTTTCGCTCGTCGACCTCGCCCTGCGAATGCACGAACTTGAAAAACTTCGCGCCCTTTCCCTGCCTGACGAACTCCTCGTAACCCTGCCGGTAAAGAAGGTCCTCGCTGTGCGCGACGTAGGCCGAATCCGTGAGCTGGATCGCCGGGATCGAAAACTCGGAATTGGTCGGCCCGAGGCAGAAAAAGCGCACGAAGAGCTCGTGCCCTTTCATCATGCCTTTCAGTATTTCGTGGACTTCACTCAGGCCGGCATCCCGGTCGCTCGTATTGATGGTCGACCCCAGGTCCACGCCGGGCGGCACGAGGATGGCCGTGTGCTCCTTGTCCCTGCCCTGATCGCCGTAGTTGTCGAAATGGATCGTGTGACCCGCCGTGGCCAGCTTCCTTTCCTCCCCGTACCTCAGCGCCGCCTCCCTGACGCAGGCGAGATCCTCCCGGCTGTCGGTGCACACAAATACTTTTTCCGGGTTGCAGAGCTCGATATACTTCCCGACAAACCGGTGAAGGCTCGGGTTGTCGATTTTCATCAGCTTCTCGAAATTATCCTGTCCGAGTTTTTCCTTGAGAGCTTCCATGGCTTTCCCTTTCTATTGAATCCGCCGATCGGATGCTTCGCGTGACGCGCGCCGCGCTCCTTCGTGCTATTTCTTTCTGTCGATAATAAATCCCAGAAGCTTGTTCGAGGCCATCCAGGCCGCATGAAACAAATCGGAAATCTCATCAAACTTGGTATCCCCGCCTTCCCTTTCACCGCAGATGAGGACAATCACCCGCTCCTTTACGCTGATGGGAATCAACGTGAGGCCGGCCACGTCGGTCCTGCCGCATCCCGTCAGGACCTTCTCGAAAACATGGCCGTCCGGCACAGGGAAAATGCAGGGCCTTGCGAACTTGACAATCGACTCGGGAAGGCTGGACGAAACCATGTGCCTCGCGGACATCTCGTCAACCGCATACCCCCAGCCCCTCGCCGACGCCATCGAGAGCTCGAACCTGCCCTTTCTGTACCGGAACATCATGACAAAACCGAAGAACTGTGTTGCGAAGTCATGAATTGCGTCGATGACTTCATTGGCGCTCGATGCCTTTTCTATCTTCCCCAGGACTTCCGACATCGTGAGTATGCCCATCATGGGAATGGGAAATCCCCGGGCCTCCTGCCTCGCTTCCTTTTCCGGGATCACGGTCGCGACGCGCCCGTCCCTCGGGACAAGGACCTTGACGGGGGCCGCTTCCTTCCGTTCCGCTTCCAGGTCTTTCTCCTGCTTCCGCATCGATTCGCCGGGTTCCATAAAAATCCGCGAAGGCCGCCTCGGCCTGGCGCCGATCCTGTTGATCACGATATACTTGCTGAAGACCTCCCCGTCCACGTCGCTTTCAGTGCTGATCTCGGAAGAGATTTCCTCTTCTTCCCGCGGCTCCTCCCACACCCGCTCCTTTTCCACCTCTTTCCCCTCAAACTCCACCAGCGTGTCTCTCTTGTCCTCTCGGATCGGAAAGGCTTCCCATCTTTTCTCGATGACGGCATAAAGGTGCGCGCGCTTCGACTCTTCGATTGTTTCAACCAGCCTGTCCAGGAAAGGATTCTCGTCCCTGTTTATCCGTTCGATGATTTTCGCGACCCTCTGGCTTATTTCAACCCTGTAATGAATCCACAGGGCCAGGGAAACGGCGAGGGGAGACGCGATAAAAAAGCGGGGGATTTTCCCGGTAATGTTCCGGATCATGTTTTCATCATGCCTGGCCGGCGGCTGGCAGCAGGCAAAATACACGTTCTCGCCCTCGAGGTCGAAGGGTACGACTTCCACGTCCTCGGCAACGTCCCTGCTCACCAGCCTGATAATGTCGACGGGAATGGAAACCAGGTCTTCAAGGGAAACGACCAGCAGCCTGTAAAACTGTCCCGTCATCTTGACGAGAATCGTCTCGGTCAGCGCCTTCATTTCCAGCAGGTTGATGGCGGCGCTGCCCCCTTTCAATGTCTGACCGAGGAGGGCCTCCTGGAGAACCTTGGGGGAAACACAACCCTTGTGAACCAGAAATGACGTCAGTGAATTCATGGTTAGCGAGCGTTTAGCGGATAGCGGATAGCGCATTGGTCCGCCGCCGCCGCCGAAAGGCCTATCGGGAGGCCGTGGTGGCGGTGCTCTACGCCATACGCTTTACGCTTCATGCTATGTCCCCCCCTTCATGCCTATGGGCAGCCACAGCATGTACAAGCTTCTCTTCCCCGCGGATTTTTCGTACCCGATCAGGCCGAGAAGAAATTTCCAGTAGTAGTCACTCGGCTCCGTCCGGCCGAATGACATGAGGGGAAAGAGGTGAAACTTCCATGACTTCTTCCCCTCTTTCAATCCTTTCCAATGGTAGGCCAACAAGACTCCCGTGTGCGTTTCCTCGCCCTTCTCCATCCTGACCATGACCGGGAAAAAGACCGTGATTCTCCTGGGAATAATGTCATTCTTGAAGTCCCAGTGGAAAGGAAAGAATACCGTTCTCTCTTTTTTCGGATACTTGAACCGCCACCAGACCGGGAAGAGAACATCATAGGGCTTCTCCCCCCCGGTCTTGAAATACGCAATTGGGTGAAGATAAAACTTGAACTCTTCCGGCTTCTTCTGGATCTGGAACGTGGGAGCCACCCACAGCGTGTATTTTTCCCTCCACAGGTCCTTCGAGTGGATGAAGAGCGGGAAAAAACCGTACGTCCGGTGCTCGTGGTAAGAATGGAAATCCCACACGAGCCCCAGGACCGACACGTTCCTCTTGATGGGGCTTTTCGAGTGATACAAGAGGGGAAACACCAGCGTGCTTTTCTGCATGAGGTTCGGATTGTTCCACCCGAAATAGATTGGGACAAAGGCGTCGAGGTTTGTGCCCTCGCTCCTGTACTGGTGGAAGAGGCCCAGGCCTCCTCCCCTGGAGTTTTTCGTCTTGTTGCGCGAATACCACACCAGGGGCGTGATGACCGTCAGGCTGTTCTCCTCTATGCCCTTGCGCACGTGAAGGAGGGGCACGATTGTCGTGGTAAGATGCTTGTCATTGCGGCTGGCGAACAGGATGGGTATCAGCCCCATGTTCCAGTTGCCGAGATTGCGCGTAAGATAAAACGGCGGCAGCACGGTCTTCGACGTGCCGTGTATGGCGCTGGAAAAATGCCAGAAAAGCGGGAAAGCCACGCCGTAGCCCTTCCCCTCGTTCCTTCCCCAGAACACGAGCGGAATGATGCCGGAGTTCCTGTCGTCCCCTTTCGCCCACCTGTAGAACAGCAGGGAATAGAGAAACTTCGTCTTCTCTCCGGAGAAGCGGAAGAAAACCGGCGGGATGAACTCGAAGGACACCTTCTCGCCCCTCTGGAAGAACAGGAGCGGCGCAAGGAAAAAGCGATAAAGCTTGTCCTGCTTTTTCTCGACGTAAAACGGCGGGGCCAGCCAGACGGATCGCTTTTGCAGGTTGAAATTCCACCACAACGGAAACACGACAAGGGCCTTCTCCCCCTTGGCGTTGGACCACGTGTAAAAGGGAAAAACGCCTGTGAACCTTCTTCCGTCGTCTCCCTTCCTGACGTCGTGAAAAATGAGGGGAAAGAGCGTGAAGTTGAATCTGTCCGGACGTTTCTCAATGAAGAGCGGGCCAAGGGGAAGCAGGAGCCCCTTCTCCTTTTTTTCCTCCAGCTCAAGCTTCCCGGCGGCCTCGGGAAGCTCGGTGGATTCCGGGTCGGCGGTCCAGAAAGAGTCCTGGGAAGGCGACGCATGCGCGCCTGCGCCCGGGAGCAGCCAGGCCGCCGCCGCAATTGCGGCGAAAAAGCATGATACGTTAAACCGCATGGTCTATGTCACTTTCTCCTTCAGCTCCGCCAGGATCCCCTCGATCTCTCCTGTTTTCACGTCGGACTGCTCGCCCGTTTCCATGTTCTTCAACTTGATCGCCCCGGCCTTCAGCTCATCGTCACCCACGATCAGCGCAAACCTTGCCGAGAGCTTGTCCGCCCTTTTCATCTGCGACTTCAGGCTCCCGGCGCGCGGATCATAGTCGCAGGTCCATTCCCGCCGCCTCAGATCGCAAAGCAGCCGCATGGCGTATTTTTCCGCCTCGGCGCCGAGAAACGATACAAAGATATCCACTTTATCATCAAGTTTCAATGCACAAACATCAGAAAGTCGCTCCAGGCCTATGGCATACCCGGTGGCATGGGTCGCGCTGCCGCCCAGCTGCGCCACGAGATTGTCATAGCGGCCGCCGCCCACGACGGCCAGGCCGCTCTCCCCTTCCCCGCCGGCCGCCAGGCCCTCGAACACGATGCCCGTGTAGTAATCCAGCCCCCTGACGAGCCGGGAATTCACTTCGATTGACACGTTCAGGTCGCTCAGGATGGACGTGAACCGGTCAAAGGTCGCGTCCGACTCCGCCGGGCGGTGAGCGTCGATCGACGGGCTCTCCGACACGACCTGGCTGCACCCGTCGCGCTTGCAGTCCAGGACCCTTAGCGGGTTTGTCCCCAGCTTTCTGCGGCAGTCCTCGCACAGGGAGCTTTCGACTTTCTCCAGGTAAGCCGTGAGAACGCGGGTGTAGCGTTTCCGGGACTCGGGCGTGCCGAGGTGGTTGCAGACAAAGGTCACATTCCCGATGCCGAGCGCAGCAAAATAATCCCTCAGCATCAGGATCTGCTCAACGTCGGGAAGCGGCTCAGGTGCGCCCAGCAGCTCGGCTCCCGCCTGCCAGAACTGGCGGTACCGGCCCTTCTGGGGCCGCTCCCGTCGGAACATGGGACCGATGTAATACATCTTGGAGACCGGCTCCAGCACGGCCATGGAATGCTGGATGTAGGCCCTTACAACGCCGGCCGTTCCCTCGGGCCTCAGGCTCAGCTCATGCCCGCCCGTGTCGGTAAACGTGTACATCTCCTTGCTGACGATATCGGTGTCTTCACCGATGCTCCTTGCAAAAAGCGCTGTTTTCTCCAGGACCGGTATCCTGATTTCCCGGTAATTGTAAAGGGCCATGACGCCGTGGTACTTCTCCTCGAGAAGATGCCAGCGCCGGGTCTCCCCGGGCAGCAGGTCCTTCATGCCTTTGATGCTCTGTATTTTTTCCATAATTACCCGGAAAGACTCGAACTCTTCTATTGAAACAGAGCTTGAATTTATATGGGATAAGACTGTTTGTAAAGAGATAAGTATGAAAGCCCGCCCACCGCTACAACCTCCTTGAGGGGGAGGAGGTGAAAGCCAACCGGTGGCTGTGGCGGCTGCGGATGGGCCAACGGCTAATCGGAGGGGGGCGGTGGGGCGGGGGGGCCAACCAACTCGTTGCTGTCGGCCTCCGGCTTGTTCTTCGACTTCGGCTTCCAGAAATACGTGCGAAGAAGCTCCATGGCCAGCATGCCGCCCTTCATCTTCCACGCCTGGCCGTTGACGGCAAGCGATGCCACGGCCACTTTCGGCTCGTCCGCAGGAGCGAACCCGATAAACCAGGAATAAAAACGATAGGGTGATTTTTGAGCAAGCGATCCTGTTTTTCCTGCGATTTCGATCCCGGGGATGAAAGGTCTGCCGGCATGATCCTCGAAATGTTTTTTCGCCGTTCCCCTGGCGACGGTCTCGATCATCATGTCCCTGAGCTGCTCCGTGTCCGCCTCCCGGGCGCACTGCATCCATTCCATGGGTATGGGCGTCCACAGCGGCTCTCCCCGGGCATCCTCGATCCTCTCGACCACCGTGGGCGCCAGCATTTTTCCTCCGGCCGCAACGCCCTGGGCAAGCATGGCGGCATGGAGCGGAGAGATCGTGACATGCCAGAACCCTGCAGCCGCCCTGGCGAACTCGAGCCTTTCGGATGGAATGTCCATCCTGCTCACCTGCGGCTGCATGGCGTAATGCAGGGGGATCTGCTCCCCGAAGCCGTAGCGCTTCCCGGCGCTCTCCAGCTCGGAGGCGGTAAGGCTCCTGTCGGCCAGCTTGGCAAAAACCGTGTTCAGGCTCTTTCCCACGGCAAGGCCCAGCGATGCGCAGGTCTGGTCCCTCTCGGGATTATCCTCCAGGTCCGACTGGTCCAGCTTCCTGAGCCCCCCGTGGTAGCAGACCTCCGTCCGGGCATCGGCGGCTTTCTTCTCCAGGAGGGCCGTGGCGGTGACAATTTTAAAAAGCGAAGCGGCCGGCGGAAGCGCCGACAGGTAGATGGGAGCGGCGGTCTCGGTGTACTCGCTGCCCCGGTGCTCGGCCATGGCCAGCACCTCGCCCGTTTCAACATCGAGCAGCACCAGGGCGCCCGCGAGCACCCCGCTCTTTTCGAGAACCGCTTCAGCGCGCTTCTGCAGCTTCGATTTCAGCGTATAGGTGATTTTCGTCCCGTCCTCGAGCGTCTGGACAAGCCTCCCGCCCTCGATCCCGGCCTTTTCGATATCCATGGCGGCCATGACCTCGGCAGGCATGGGATTGACTGGCCCATCGTCGGCGCCTTCCTTCGCGCCGTCCGACTGCGCTGCTTCGGCTTTCGATGAATGAATGATTTTTCCAAGGCTGGACGCCCCGAAGAGCAGCAGCACGAAAAGCGCAGCTGCCGGCAGGACAATCAGCCCGACGTGAAACACCCTCTTTGTCCGGCTCATCAGGCACTCCTCCCCGCAGGTTCCTTACCACCCACCACAACCCATGATGTGTTCTATAAAACATACAACAAGCCTGCCTTGAAAATCAAAAAAAAGGATGGCTGGGGCGGGAGCGGCGGCCGGGCGGCGCGGGCGGATCACGAGGACGTGTCCCTGACCAGCGTGAAATAGATGATGCTGCCTTTCCCGGGGTCAGGGCGGTATCCCATTTTCTGCCCATGATTCTCGATGATGTGGCGGCTGATGCTCAGGCCCACGCCGATGCCGAGCCGCTTCGTCGTAAAATAGGGTTCGAATATTTTTTCCCCCTCCTCCTCGCTCAGCCCCGGGCCTTCATCGGACACGCTGACCTCGATGATGTCCCCCTCCAGCTCGCGCGCCTCGATGATCAGGAGCCCGCCTCCCTGCCCCGCCATGGCCTCACAGCCGTTCGCGATGAGATTGAAAAGAACCTGGCCGATCTTGTCCCTGTCGGCCCTTACCATGATGGTGGGGGTGACGGTGATAACGATCTTCAGCCCCGAAGACTGATGTGAAGCCTGGGACATGGAGACGACCTCGTCGACGAGCTCTCCGAGCGAAAACGGCCTTATGTCGACGCTGTCCTCCTGGCGCGCGAGGTTCAGCATGGAAGAGACCAGCGTGTTGATGCGTTTGGCTTCTTTCGACACGATCTTGAGCAGCCGGATGTCTTCCTCCTTCATGTGCAAGTCCTGCATGATCATTTCCACGCTTCCCGAAATCGAGCCCAGGGGATTGCGGATCTCGTGGGCCAGCCCGATGGCCAGGTTTCCGAGAGCGCTGAACCTCTCCATGCGCACGAGCTGCCTCTGCATGGCCAATCTCTCGGTCACGTCGAGCAGATGGATCACGTTGCCGATCCTTTCGCCCGAGGAGTTCACCAGCGGCGTGATGTTGCACTCGCAGGTCCTCTCTTTCGACCCCACGCTGAGCGTAAGGTCTTTCGAGCCGCCCGGCTTTTCGAGCTCGCCGGGAGAAATGTCAAGCAGCTTCGTCACGTCGGCGTCCTGCCACTTCTTCGCTTCCAGGTTGAGCATCGAGATCGCCTGGCGGTTGATGTTTTTAATGCGCCCGAAATTGTCGGTCGTGATCAGCCCCGAGGGAACGGAAGAGATAATCGCTTCGTTGAGCTTGCCGAGGTCCCGGAAGATGGCTTCCGTTCTCTCGAGCTTCTCTCCCGCCTTGGCCGCCCTCGCGACGAGAAAAGCCGCCAGGAAGGCGACCAGAAGCATGGAGCCCACGTCGACGCCGACGCGGGCGAAAAACTCGGCGGGCTCGTGCTCCGTGATCACGGCGAAGGGCCGCAGGGTCAGCGGAACAAGCTCGGCCGGGTCCACGAGGGCCTGGAGCACGTAGAGCGCAATGCCCAGGATGAGGGAAAAGACAATCCCCCTTCCCCCGCAGTAGACCGCGGAAATCATGATGGAGACGTGGAAGAGGAACACGAAGAAGCTGTCGGCGCCGCCCGTCAGGAGGACCAGGAGGGACCAGAGGGGGATATCCATGAGAATCTGAAAAAAGGCAAGCCAGTAAAGGCGCCTTTTTACCCTGTAGAAATATACGAGATATCCGATGCTCAGAAGAAAATAAGTGATGATGGAATAGGACAGTGCCTTGAGCTCGAGCGACGTGGGCGGAAAGATGCTTTCAGCATTGAAAACAACAATGGAGACGGAGAGCATGAAGAGGAAGGCAATCCTTCCCCAGATCAGGTAGAGAAGCGCCCTGGCGTAGGTCCTGTCGGCGTACTTGATGTTCCTGAACGTTATCCTGCTTTTCGGGGCCCGGGTTGAAGTGGTGGAAGAGTCGGGGTGGTCCCTTTTTGTCATTCGCCCTTGATTCCGCTGGCGAGATTGAAGATGGGCAGGTACATGGCGATCATGAGGCCGCCGATGACGCCTCCCATGAACACCATGATAATCGGCTCGAGCGCCGAGGTGAGCGCGGCAACGGCCGCATCGACCTCGTCCTCGTAAAAGTCGGCGATCTTGTTGCACATCTGGTCCAGGGCGCCGGACTGCTCGCCGACCGATATCATCTGGACGACCATGCCCGGGAACACCTTGGACTGGCCCAGAGGCTCGGCCATGGTCTTTCCTTCAGAGATCCTGTCCCTCGCGAACAGGACCGCCTTTTCCACCACGGCGTTGCCCACCGCCCTGGCCACGATCTCGAGGGAATCCAGGATGGGCACACCCGAGGACAGCAGCGTCCCGAGCGTTCGCGTGAACCTCGACACGGCCGTCTTCCTTACGACGTTGCCGACGATGGGAAGGAACAGCATGAACTTGTGCACCGCCAGCTTGCCCTGCGGCAGCCTGTAAAAAGAGACAAAGGCGAAACCGCCGATGATCCCTACCAGGATGAGCCACGGCGCCACCTTGATGAAGTTTTCGCTGATCGCGATAACGAACTTGGTGGGGCCGGGAAGCTCGGTGCCGCCGCCCATGGTCTCGAACATGTGCTGAAACGTGGGGATGACCTTCCAGAGCATGATAAAGGTGGCCAGGATACCGACGATGATGACGATGACCGGGTAGGTCAGGGCTCCCTTGACCTGGCGCTTGAGCTTGGCCCGTTTCTCGATGTGCACCGCCAGCCTGTTGAGAATCGTGTCCAGGATACCGCCGGCCTCGCCGGCGGCGACCATGTTCACGTAGAGGTCGTCAAAGGCCTTCGGGAACCGCCTCATCCCGTCCGACAGGGTGGCGCCGCTCTCGACCTCTTCCTTGACGTCCTTGAGGATCTTTCGAAAGTGCTTGTTATCCATCTGTGAAGATAGAATCTCGAGCCCCGTCACGAGGGGAAGACCGGCGTCGATAATGGTGGCGAACTGCCTGGTGAAAATAACGAGGTCCTTGTCGGATATGCCGCTGCCGATGCCGAGAATCCATGACAGATCGACGGCGCCCTTCTTGCGAACCCTGATGGGGATCAGCTGCTGCATGCGCAGCTTGGTAAAAACGGCCTTGTCGTCTTCAGCTTCGATGACTCCCTTCCTGATATCACCTGCCTTGCTTCTTGCTTCCCATACCCACTCAGCCATGATGAATCATCTCCTCTCCTTGCAGCACAGGACGCCGCCCCCTTCAACGCCATCCTTGGTCACGTCCGCTGCCTCGGTAAGATTAGTTGTCAAAGAGCCTTCCCCGCAGTCCCAGGTGCCGGGAAGGGCGTCACAATCGTCGTCGGAATACTTGTTGAGCGGATAGCACGTTTCCACGTCCGCTCCGTCTCCCACGCTTCCGCATCCGAAAATATCGTTCACGCCGAACTTGCACTCGTTGTCCCCCGTCCCGCTGACCGCGGCGGCGAAAAAGGTGCCGGCCGGCCAGTCCGAATCACTGCCGCAGCCCGCGTCCCAGTTGCGGGTTCTTTCCGCTATGTCCGAGGCCGAGGCGCACAGCCTCCAGCCGTTGGCGCACAGGTCCGCGGCGCTGCACTCCCACCCCTCGGGGTTCCACGGGTTGTCGTCTCCGGCCATTCTCCCGCACCTCGGCGTGGCCACGCCCCCGGAATCGGCGATGATGAGGCCGGCGATGGTCCACGCCCCGGAGCAGCCGGCGATCTCGGGGAAGAGATCCGTGTCTTCGAAGCCCTCCCTCTCCCCGTCGCTGCAGCCCAGCTCGTCGCACCCTCCCATGCATGCGACGTCGTTCAGCCCTTCGCACTCCCACAGGCCGCCGCAGGAATCGCACTCCGTTCCCGGGACGCCCTCGAGGATTGCGCACCCTCCGCAATCGTTGGGAATGGCGCAGGAATTATCCACCGCGCCGTCCTGGCTCAGCTGCCATTGATCCCTGGACCCGAGGCCGAACTCCGGGCCGTCCGGATACACCATGTCTTCCCAGTAGGCTTCCCGGTCCTCGCCGCCCAAATCCGGGATCAGGTCATTTTCCAGGTAAACATCGGTTGAATCCTCGCCCACCGGGGCGCAGGAAACACCCATGCATACCGAAAAAACGGCAAGCATGACCGGAAAGCAATTTTTCATTTTTAAAATTGCTTTCTTCATACCTATACTTATACGAAATATATGATAAAATGGAAATAATTTCAAGAAACAGGGAGTAAAGAGCTTGGAACCCAGACCCGCATTTGACCCTGACGAGGTTGTAGACGACCGTATTACAAAGGATGAAAAGACGCTTGCCATCATTGCCCATGCCCTGAGTTTCGTGGAAGGCGGCATTATCGGGCCCCTCATCGTCTACCTTGTCAAGCGCAACGACTCGCCCTTTGTGGCCTTTCACGCCCTGCAGTCGCTGTACTGGGGGCTTCTGTTTCTGGGCGTGACATTCGTTTCCATTATCACCTGCATCGGCCCGATCGTGTGCGCCATCGTGTATATTGTCTACGAGATCATTGCCTGCATAAGAACAAGCGAGAACAAGTGGTACAAGCTCCCGCTGGTAGGCAACTGGGCCATGAACTCCCACCCCATCCCGCCTTTCACAGGGCCGCAGGAAGGTCAGGCGCCCGGGCAGGAGAAGGAGTCGGCACAGCCGACGACGTAGCCGCCCTGCGCCAGCCCAACGGCTGCAGCTACATGCAGTAATACCCCATGGTCCCGTCCACCCAGCCGCATTCCTGGTCGCAGGCCGCGCAGTCGCGCTCCCTGACCTCGCCGTCCTCGCACCAGCGCGCCGCGCCATTCTCGTCGCACTCCCCCTCCCGGCCAAGGAGCTCGCATTCGTCCACGCATCGGCGCAGCCCGTCGCCCGCGTCCCCGCATCGCTCTCCCTCCTCGCATGGCCGCCGCATGATTGTCTCCGCCTCGCACCAGACGGCCGTGTTGGCGTCGCACCTGCCCTCGTACGTCTCCCCCTCGCAGGGGTCGGGCGCGTCCTGGCAGCGGAACCGGCCGTCCGCGTTTTGGGCGCAGACCTGGCCATCCTCCCCGCAGTCCTGCGTCACGATGGTCTCGTCCTCGCACCAGACGGCCACGGCCCCGTCGCACCTGCCCTCGAGCGTTTCCTCCTCGCAGGGGTCCATGGGGATGTACTCGGCGAGAAAATCGCAGTAGAAATCCGTCCGGGCGTAGAAGTCATGCCCGAGGCAGTCCTCGCTGTCGCCGCCCGACAGGTCGCCCATGACATAGACGTTGCCGTCCTCCCTGGTGTAGAGGAGCGGGCTTCCCGAGTCGCCATTGCACATGCCCGTCTCGCCGTTGCCGTAGGTCGAATAGTAATTCACCGCCTCGCGGGTCACGTCGAGCGTGGTCCACCAGCGCCGGGTGTTCATGCCTCCGCCCGTGTCGCCGTACCCCACGGCCTGGACCGTCTTTCCCAGCAGGCGCGTGGTCTCGCAGTTGACCGGGATGGGCGTCAGGCCGGCGGCCGCCGTGTCCCCGCTGATGATGATCACGGCGATGTCGGCTTCCGGCACCACGCCCCGGTAGTCCGGGTGCTGGTGCCACTCGGTTGCGGAAAACGAAAAGGCCGGGGGCAGCAGGTTCGCGCCCCCCACGAACCTGATGGAAGAAATCCCGCCGCTTACGCAGTGCGAGGCCGTCAGCACGACGTTGGGGGCCACCAGCGTGGCCGAGCACATGCCCGACAGCCCGTTGAGCAGCAGCGCGCCTATCGCGTTCTGCTGGGACTCGTCGAGATCCACGACAGCCGGGTCAGGGCTCGCGACGCCGTTGATGATGGGAAAAATCGCGGCCTTGATGTCGCCGCACTCATCCTCGACAGGGTCATCCTTCTTCCCCGACGACCCGTAGCACCCGGCAAAGGATGCGCAGAGAAATGAAACCATGCAAAAAATCAATACGTGTTTCTTCATCATTGTTTAACCCCTGGGCAGGGGAGGCCTTAGTACAGCGCCCCTGCCCGGATGTTGTCGGATGAGCATTTTTCATCAGAGACAGTAATACCCCATGGTCTCGTCCGCCCACCCGCATTCCTGGCCGCAGGCCGTGCAGTCGCGAATCCTGATCACGCCGTCCTCGCACCAGCGCGCGACGTTGTTCTCGTCGCACCGGCCCTCCCGGCCGATGAGCCCGCATTCGTCCGCGCATCGGCGCAGCCCGTCGCCCGCGTCCCCGCACAGCTCGCCCTCTCCGCAGGGCCGCCTGAAAACCGTTTCCGCCTCGCACCAGATTGCCGTGTTGCCGTCGCACCGGCCCTCGTACGTCTCCCCCTCGCAGGGGTCGGGAGGCGGCTGGCAGCGGGAATTACCCTCGCCGTCCCGGCCGCAGATGGTGTCCCGCCCGCCGCAATCGTCGGTCATGATCGCTTCATCCTCGCACCACACGGCGACGTTTTCGTCGCACCGGCCCTCGAGCGTCTCTCCCTCGCAGGGGTCGGACGGCACAAAGGTTTCTATAAAATCCCTGTGGTAGTCCGTCCTCGGGTAAAAGGCATGGCCCAGGCAGTCCTCGCTGTCGATGACCGAGGCCACGCCCATGATCGTGGCCTTCCCGTCATCCTTCGTGTACAGGAGGGGGCCGCCTGAATCGCCGTGGCACACGCCCGTCATGCCGTTGCCGAACACGGAATAATAGTTTGTCGCTTCGCGGTTCACGAACATAGTGGTCCACCATTGCCTCGTGTTCATGCCTCCGCCGGTGTCGCCGTAGCCCACGACCTGCACGTCCTCGCCGAGAATGCGCGTTGTCTCGTAGTTGACCGGAAGCGGCGTGATACCCGCTGCCGCCGTGTCCCCGCTGATTTCAATGATGCCGAAATCGTACTCGGGCGCGTTGCCCGTGTATTGGGGATGGACGTGCCAGTCCGTGGCGGCAAAGGAGTAATCCTCCCCCCGGATGTCCCGGCCGCCCTGGAATGAGATCGTGAAAATGCCGGAATAGGCGATGCAGTGCGCGGCCGTGAGCACGATGTTCGGCGCGATCAGCGTGGCCGTGCACAGGGACCCGCCATAGTTCGTGATGATGGCGCCCACGGCCAGCTGCTGGGACGCGGACAGGGTCACCACATCCGGATTCGGGTATTCCACGCCGTTGATGACAGGGAGAATAGCGGCCTTGATGTCGCCGCACTCGTCGGTGCCGTTCTCTTCGTCTTTTCCCGAGGATCCGTAACAGCCCGCAAGGAAAACACAAAGATAAAAACACGCCCCCAGGCTCAGCAAGCGGCTTTTTTTCATTCGTTTAACGTTCATACCCGGCAGCTGCAAGCCGGCGGCTATATGCAGTAATACCCCAGCGTCTCATCCGCCCACCCGCAGAGCTGGCCGCAGGCCGTGCAGTCTCGAATCCTGATCGCGCCGTCCTCGCACCAGCGCGCGACGTTGTTCTCGTCGCACCTGCCCTCCGGCCCGATGAGCATGCACTCGTCCACGCAGCGGTGCAGCCCGTCGCCGAGGTTCCCGCATACCGAGCCCTCGGGGCACGGCCACGTGTTCACGGTCTCGGCCTCGCACCAGATGGCCGTGTTGCCGTCGCACCGGCCTTCGAATGTCTCGCCCTCGCAGGGGTCGGGCTCATCCATGCAGCGGAAATTTCCCTCCGTGCTCTGCATGCACACGTATCCCACGGCCGCGCAGTCCTCGGTCATGACCGTCTCGGCCTCGCACCAGACAGCCGTGGCGCCCTCGCACCGTCCCTGGAGCGTCTCGCCGTCGCAGGCGTCGTAGGGAACGTAATCCTTGAGAAAATCTCCGTAATAATCGGTCCTCGCGTAATAATCATGGCCCAGGCAGTTCTCGGCGTCGCCGCCCGACAGGGCGGCCATGACATAGACATTGCCGTCACCCCTGGTGTAGAGAAGGGGGCTTCCGGAATCGCCCTGGCACATGCCCGTCATGCCGTTGCCGTAGGTGGTGTAATAATTTACAGCCTCGTGGCTCACGAAAAGGGTCGTCCACCACCGCTGCGTGTTGTACCCTCCGGTGCGCGTGTCCCCGTACCCCACGGCCTGGACCGTCTTGCCGACCAGCCGCGTGGTCTCCAGGTTGACGGGGATGGGCGTGATGCCCGCGCCCAGCGTGTCGCCGTTGATCAGGATGACGGACAGGTCGCCTTCGGGCACGCGGCCTCTCCAGTCCGGATGCATGTGCCACTCGTAGGCGGCAAAGGTAAAATCAGGGGGCCAGATGTCGGGCCCGCCGACGAACCTGACCGACGTGACCGGGCTGCCGAGCGTCCCCGGATCGATGCAGTGGGCCGCCGCCACCACCACGTTCGGGGCCACGAGCGTGGCCGTGCACGAGGCCTGCGTCCCGTTGATCAGGATCGCGCCCACGGCATTCTGCTGGGAAAAGGTAAGGTTCACGATGTCGGGATTGGGTTCCGTCACGCCGTTTATGACCGGGAAAATGGCGGGCTTCCGGTCGCCGCATTCGTCGGTGCTGCTGCCGTCTTCGCCGCTGTCCGAGGAATCGCCGCATCCCGCCTGCCAGAACACACAGAGCAGGAGTGCCTCCAATCCAACAAGGAAGGCTTTTTTCATTTTTTTTCCGACTCTTTCTGGATCTGCGCTGTTTTTCCCCATCTGCGTCCGGTCAGTATCCATCAAATCTTAGTCCATATGCATGTTTTTGCAACATCAATTAACAATAAGAGCTGCAGCCGGCAGTTCATTAACGTTTCCCGTCAATAAAATTTTTGCATATCTTCCAACGTCAGACTATAATGGTTGGCTGTTCGGGCCTCAATGCGCCCGTATTCCCTGCGATGGACGGGGTTTTGGAAAGGCTCGAGACAGGTATTGACTATTTTTTTATTTCTTGTTTGTAATAGG
>JBDRLK010000043.1:0-5633 GCA_043813155.1 Pseudomonadota bacterium
TGGAATACACCCGATCCATGGCAAAATCGTATATTTCCAGTTTTACAATTGCATTATCTTCCAAAAACCTCTTTTTCATCTTCATGACCCTGGCTTTTGCGCCGTGGATCGGCGGCTGCGGCGGAGCCCGGATCAAGACAAGTTTTCCGGCCGGCAATGAGGCGAATCTCAGCCGGGTCATCGAAAAGCTCCAGGGCCACGAACCGGCTGCGGCCGGCAGGCCCGTGGTGGCCGTTGTCAAGGACAAGGGCTCCGGCCTGGCTCTGTTTGATATCGATACGGGAGAAAAGATCTGGGAGAAGAACGATATCCGGCTCTCATCCGCTCCGGCAATCGGCGAAGGAAAAGTGGTCTTCAACTCCGACGGCGATATCGTCGCCCTTTCAGCCGCCACGGGCGAGCGGCTGTGGGCAAGAGCTTTCAAGCAGCCTTTCGTCTTCGGCTTTGCCTTCGACGGGGGCAGGATTTTCGTTACGGGCGGAAACACGGACGGCGGTTCTCCCGCAACGGGACGCAAGGGCCTGGTCATGGCGCTCGACGCGTCGAGCGGGAGCAGGCTGTGGAGCACTAGCGCCGACAAGATGTTCGGCGCGCCCGCCGCCGCGGAGGGCTACGTTTTCGTTCCATGGGACAGGCAGGCTGTCTCCATCATCGACGCGCAGGAGGGGAAGGAAACCTGCCGTTTCATCAGGAAGGACAGCATGGTCGACTTCGTGGTATCCGGTCCCGGGGGCGTGTATTACGGTTCCTCAAAGGATGTTCAGAAGCTGACAAAGGAGAGCCTGGCCGGCACAAAAACAGAGGCAGGCACGTTCGAAGTCGATCAAAAAATCATGCCTGGAAACCCAAGGGTCTTCCCTGACACGTATCGCGAATCGCACTATGAATCGGGAGCCGAAGCGCGCAACCGCATCCTGTGGACCCTCTCCGGCAAGGAAGGCGCCGGCAGCATCGGATTTGCAGGCGACATGTACTTCTTCGTATTTTACAGGTACGTTGTCGGATTCGACACCGGGGACAGGCTCCCCAGGTGGGTGTACATGAGCGATGCTCAGATAGCAACATCGAGTCCCGCCGGTGACGGCATTCTCGTGCTGGCCGCTGACGGCAGCATGACCTACGTGGACGCTGAGACGGGAACGAGCGGCGTCCTGTGGCAGAAGGAGATATCGACGCAAAGCGCCTTTTTCGGGGCAACCGGTTTCGAGCCTCCCGCTCTCGATAAAAAAGAGCCGGACCTGCACAGGGGCCTGGTGGACATGATCCTCGACGTGGACACGCAGGTCCTCCCCCTGAGAAAATTCGGCATGAAGCTGCTGGCCGATCTTCCGGACGAGATGGTGACCATGGACCTCGTCCAGGTCATGGCCTCTCACGAGCTTCCAAAGGCGCTGAGAGACGAGGCCGCCAAGCTCCTGAGAACCAGGAAGGGGGGCAGCATGTTTCTCGTCGAGGCGCTCAAACAGCACCAGGATTTCCTGTCAGGCACGCCTCCCCCCCCGTCCGGGGCCATTGCGGCGAGCCTGGCGGAAACGGGCGAGGAGGCCGCGGCCTTTCTCCTTATCGAGCACCTGGGGGACCACGAAACGCCCGCAGATGAGCTCACGGAGATCAGCGCGGCAATCGTCAAGCTTGCGGACAAGGATGCCTATGAGCCGCTCAGGAATTTCCTCTCAATGTACCATGCCGACAGCTGCATGAAATTTCACCCGGATGTCATGGTGAACGTCGCCGCCGTGGTCATGAAGTTCGGCGGTGAGGATGGAAGGAAGCTGGTGGAAACGATCGCCAGGGACCTCAAAACACCCGAAAGCCTCAGGTACCAGCTCACGGAGCTCCTCGATACGGGAGAGGAAGGCGGGGTGGAGATTCCGGAGGGCGAGGAAGCGGGCGGGGAAGAAGCGAAAGGTGAAGAAGCAGGCCAGGAAGAAGCGGAAGGTTTGTAATGTCCGAAGGAGTTAAAAAAGAAGAAGTCTATGCACTGATGGACAGGATCAAGGCCTTCGGGAAGCAGTGCGACGATATAAAACGGGAAATTTCAAAAGTTATCGTAGGCCACGAGGAAGTCATCGAGGGCGTTCTCATCGCCCTTCTCTCGGGAGGCCACGTTCTTCTCGAGGGCGTCCCGGGGATAGGCAAAACACTGCTGGTCAAGACATTCTCACAGGCCCTGGACCTGAGCTTCTCTCGAATACAGTTCACGCCCGACCTCATGCCGGCGGACGTGACCGGAACCATGATCCTGATCGACCGTGAGGGGAAACGGGATTTCGAGTTCAGCCAGGGACCGATTTTCGCCAATCTCGTGCTCGCCGATGAAATCAACAGGGCGACACCCAAGACCCAGTCCGCCCTCCTGGAGGCCATGCAGGAAAAGAAGGTCACGGTGCTGGGCAAGACCCGGCCCATCGACCAGCCCTTCGTTGTCCTGGCCACCCAGAACCCGATTGAAATGGAAGGGACCTACCCCCTTCCCGAAGCCCAGCTCGACCGGTTCCTCATAAAAATACTCCTCCGATTCCCGCCGGCCGACGAGCTCGAAACCGTCCTCGAACGCACGACCATCGGCAAGGAGCCCGAGCCGTCGAAAGTCATCAGCAAAGACGATCTTCTCGACATGAGCCGCCTTGTCCGGGACATGCAGATCGAAAACAAGAGCGTCATCAAATACGTGGCCCGGCTCATCAAGGCCACCCACCCGGACGACCCTAACGCCACGGACATGGTGAAAAAATACGTGCGCTACGGGGCGAGCCCCAGGGGTGCGCAGGCGCTGATTCTGTGCGGAAAGGTCAGGACCCTGATCAAGTCGCGGCCCGCCATTGACTTCGAAGACATCAGAAGCGTGGCCGTAACAAGCCTGCGCCACAGGATCATCCTGAACTTCGAGGGGGAAAGCTCGAACATCTCCACGGACGCCATCATCAGGGAAGTCGTTGAAAAGGTCCCTGACGTCGACTTTTAGGCCCTGCCGCGGGAAAATTGAGTTGCACAATCTTTTTCCGAATCGAGTGACAAAATTTCTTGAACGTGGTATAAACCCCAGGATAATCATTCACAGATCGTTATACAGGAGGTATAAAAATGCTGGAAAAAACCTGGAAACTTTTCATTCTCATGCTTCTTTTCCCGCTGCTGGCCATGGGGTGCGACAGCGGAAACGGGAACGGGGATGCCGATGACGACACGGGCGAGGAGGTCGACGGCACGGACATGGCCGGGGACACCGACGAGGAGGACGCTGTCGAAGAGCCGGTAGAGGACCCTGTTGAGGACCCGGTCGAAGACACGACAGAGGACCCGGTCGAAGACCCGACGGAGGACCCGGTCGAGGACCCGGCTGAAGAGGACCCCATGGAGGAAGACCCGACCGAAGAGGACCCCATGGAAGAGGACCCGGCTGAGGAAGATTCCGTGGAGGAGGACGTTGAGCTGGATACGGGAGAAGACGTGATCGAGGATTCAACGGACATTACGGAGGAGTGCACGACGATCCCTTCCATCACGGACGTCGCCCCCCTGATCATAGCGCACGGCGCCCGGGCCGTTATCACGGGCACGGGTTTTACAGGCGCAACGGACGTTCAGATCGGCGAGGTCTCGCAGACGTTCACAGAGGACTCGGACACGCAGATCACCATCCTGGCGATGGACGACGCCACGCCCATCAGCATCCAGGGACTGACCGTGACCGTGGGCGATTGCCCGTCCAGCCCCATGTCCGTGATCGTCATCCACCTGGTCATCAACGAGCTCGACTCGGACGACCCGGGCGGAGACAACGAGGAGTACATCGAGATAGCCACGGGCGTGCCTGCCATATCCCTGACAGGCTACGTGCTGGTGTTCCTGGACGGGTCGGACGACCAGTCATACCGGGCGATCGACCTCGGCGCGACCGCGGCTGTCACGGACTCGGACGGGCTTCTTCTGGTGGGCAACACCGGCGTAACGCCCGCCCCGGACATCACGTTCGGCAACGACATATTGCAGAACGGACCGGATGCGGTGGCCATCTACCAGGGCACGGTGGACGCGTGGCCCAACAACACGCCGATCACGACCACGGGCCTCATCGACGCGCTCGTCTACGACACCGATGACGCCGACGACGCGGGCCTGCTGACCTCGCTCCTGGGCACCGGCCCGGAACGCGTCCAGATCGATGAGGATGCAAACGACGACAAGGATCACGAGTCGATCCACCGCTGCGGCCCGGCCCGCCTGGACGGCCGCGTGTGGGTGGTCCAGGCGCCGCTGTCGCCCGGCCTGCTCAACTCCTGCCCCTAGCACTGCCGGCTGCTTTGCACCCCACTCAAACGGCTCGTAGTGCGGGGCTTTACGCCCCGCTCGGGCGGCTCGTAGTGCGGGGCTTTACGCCCCGCTCGGGCGGCTCGTTGTGCAGGGGCTGTTCCGGGGGAAAACCAACAGTCAATCTACTGGCTGGGCGGCGTGGGCGCGGGGGCCGTCTCGGCAGGCGGCGTTTCAGCCGGAGGCGTGGGCGCGGGAGCGGTCGCAGGAGGAGTCGGCACCAGGGCCGGGGCCGTCATCGAGGCAATCGCGTTCTTGAACTGCGGGCTCTGGAACTTCTGGATGAGCTGCGTAACGGCGTTGTTGAGCATCATCTGGAAGCCGTTTTCGAGCTCTTTTTCGTGCATGATGATCGTCCTGTTGCCCACGGCCACGAGAGTCTCGGCCCACGTGGCGCCCGAGCCGTCGGCATTGGCCAGCGTCATGTTCGCGTTCATCGTCATGGTGTAATTCGTGTACCCGTCGCACCAGAACGACGTGAGGGCTACCGTGACCTTGGGTATGCCGGCCGTAGGCTCGACCGGCCTGTACCCCGCGGCAGCCATGCATTCCGAGACCATGGTCTTGACCAGCACGGTCGGCTCCCTGTCCTCGCGGGCGATGAGCTTGCGGATCGGGACGCCGAAGGCGTTGCGCACCTGCCCGAGCATGAAAGGATTGGCCCCTCCCTTGTCACCTGGCCGCTGGTTCACGACTTCCACTGCGATATCGCCCTGGTTCATGGCGCCGGCCGGCGGGCTCGTGTAGAGCAGGTTGTACCTGGGCGCGCATCCCGCGAATACCAGGAGACACAGGGCCAATACCGCGATAAGGCTGATTGTAATTTTTTTCTTCATCAATTGTCCTCCTAACCTTGATGGGTTAAAGATGGGTTAAAATTTCCAGCTTATATAGAGGATTTCCTTGTCTTTGTAAATAGCAGGAAAGCGAAAAACCAAGTACAGCGCCCCGCAAGTTCGGGACCAGCCTTGTAGCGAGGGCGTGCATGTGGAGCCGGATCGCGAGCGCGCCCGCAGCGCCCGACGGAGGCGTAGCAGTGCACCATCGCGCGAGGGCGCGAGGACGTAAGCCGCAAAGTGCACCCCACGGAAGCCATTTCGTCTGGAACCGATTTCTTGCTTCCGCAGGGACCCCGCCTCATTGCCCACAGGCGCGGCCGCAGTAGAGTGGTGGTCCCTGACTTGCGGGGCGCTGTACTAAGGGCTCGCGAAATAATAACTTCCCATTTTGAGGCGTATTTCTAACATTATGTTTACCAAGCTTCTTCTGGGCGCCGAGGCGCCCGGCTGGCAAGGCGCGGGGTCCCCGTCACGACGGAGGCA
>JBDRLK010000044.1:0-6120 GCA_043813155.1 Pseudomonadota bacterium
ATCAGCAGGTCCAGGCCGATCTGGAGATTGGCCATGAACCGATTGATCCTGCTGTGAGCATCGAGCCACCACTTGAAAGTGCTGTAAAGATAATACAGCGCCGAGTTCCAGACAAGAACAATGATCCCGACAACGATAATCCTGTCTAACGGTAACGCGACATCAAATATGAAGGCAGCGGAAAAAACAGTGAGAAACAGCCCGACAAGAAATATCCAGCGAAGCTGGATGAACCATTTCATCCGGTTATACAGCTCCGCCTCGATAAGCGAAGAAATCGGCATCCCATATTTACAGAAGCAACTTCTATGCCATGGTCTAAGATTTCATCGGTTTCATTGTCAAGCTTAGTACAGCGCCCCGCAAGTTCGGGACCAGCCTTGTAGCGAGGGCGTGCATGTGGAGCCGGATCGCGAGCGCGCCCGCAGCGCCCGAGGGAGGCGTAGCAGGGCTACATCGACGAGGGCGCGAGGACGTAAGCCGCGAGGCGGCCCACAGGCGCGTCCGCAGTAGTGTGGTGGTCCCGAACTTGCGGGGAGCTGTACTTAGGAAAGGTCGCTACCTCGAAATAATCTCAACGATATTCAGAATTCTGGCTTCGCGCACTCCTGGCTGGTTGCGCACCCTGCTGGAAGCAAGCTCATTGATCCTTTCGATGTCCGCGGCCTGAAGAAACAGTACGATCATGGATCCGCCGTCGGAAACGTCACAGTGGACCACGCCGTCGGTCAGGCAAAACCGGGCAAACAGCGAGGCGGTGTTTCCGGGGTCTATCTCGACGACGGCATAGGCCGAGACCTGCCGGCCGGCCCTCCTGTTCATGCATAGTTCCTCGGAGCTTTCCGATATCAGCATCCCTTCATAGCTGCGGATGAAGGATTCCAGGCCGGGGTCCAGCCAGGGGCGCTCCAGGCAGTGGATCGCGACTTCCCGGGTGCTGTCCAGCGACTCGATAGTGTCTCTGACCAGTGTATGAATGCCCTTTTTATCCGCCGCCTGAACGAGGACAACGATGTCCCAGTCGCCGCGGACAGCATCGCAATACAGGACGCCATCGGCAAAGTACAGCCTGGAGACCAGCGTGTACATGTCCACACCGCTCCTGGCCCTGATAAATACAAAGGCATTCTGCATCCGCCCGGGTTCGCCCGCTGCAGCGACGGTGCTCCTTGCAGGCGATTTTTCAAAGCTGGCTATCCTGTTGAATTCGGCCTCCAGCGCATCCATTTCAAACGGCTTGTCGAGGTATGTGCTGCCTGGATACTTGACCACTTCCTTCCGCGTATGCTCGTTGCCGTAACCGGAAATCATCACGATCGGCAGGTCGGGGTACCTGCACCTGACAACCTGCAGGATCTTCAAGCCGTTGATATCGGGGAGACGCATGTCCAGAACGACGTAGCTGTAAGGCGCTCCCCCCCTCCAGGCCGCCTCGATTTTTCTCAGTGCCGTGAGACCATCCCCGCATTCCTCCACGCTAAAGCCTTTCTGCGTCAGGCCGACCGAGAGCTGCCTGCGCACCGATGCCTCATCGTCCACTACAAGTACTTTCGAATTCCTTGGCATTGCACTTGACCTCCACCCATTGTTTCCATGAATGATATTCATTTTCACGACCACAGCGTCGATCCGCTCAGCCCTCCAACACGGATTCTGCGAGTATGTTGACGATTTCGACGACCTCGAGCCTCCCGTCAAGGTTTCCGGCCTTTACCGAATCATTGAGCATCTGCATGCAGTATACGCATCCAACGGCAAGGGTATCGGCCCCTGCGGCCATGGCCTGCCCGATCCGGGCTTCGCCGATCCGCCTGCCGTCTTTCAGGTCCATCCAGTAGTGGCCCCCTCCACCGCCGCAGCACAGCGACCTGTGGCGGTTGCTTTCCATCTCGGCCAGCGTGACCCCGGGGATGCAGCCCAGCATTTCCCTTGGAGCGTCGAATATGCCCTGGTAGCGCCCGAGGTAGCAGGGATCGTGAAATACTACTTTTCGATTGAGCTCTTTTATGGGTTTCAGCCTGTTCTGCCGGAGAAGTTCGAGAAGAAGCTCCGAATGATGCACGACATTGAATACGGCGCCGAACCACGGGTACTCATTCTTGAGTATGTGGTAGCAATGAGGGCAATGGGATACGATGCTGCCGAACTTCACGGCGTTGAGCTTCTCGAGCTGGCTGTGGACGATTTCCTGGAAAACGCCTTCATCGCCAAGAATCCTGGCCGGGTCGCCGCAGCACAGCTCCTCGTCACCCAGGATGGAAAACTCGACCCCTGCCGCCTGCAGCAACTTCACCGTGTTCATGGCGATTTCCTGCTTGGTCTCGTCATAAGACGTGCAGCAGCCGAGCCAGTACAGGACATCGGTTTCTTCACCTTTTCCCAGGACCCTCACGTTGTTTGATTTCAGCCACTCCGTTCTCTCCAGCTGCGGCCCCCATGGATTTCCCCTGACCTGCATGGATTGAAGGGCCATCGATGCATCCGCGGGCAGCCGGGCATTGATCATGGTTTCGTTCTGGCGTATCTCCACCATGAAGCGGACATGGTCGATCATCGACGGGCAGGCCTCCGCGCAGGCATAGCAAGTCCTGCAGCGCCACAGCATCTCGTCGCCGCCGTTTCCACCCGGCCATGCATCGCCGTTTGATCCGTTCGCCCCGCCGTTCATCTTCACGGAACCCTTCAGCGCCGCAATGAACTTCCTGGGCGACAGGGACCCTCCCGTCGAGAAGGACGGGCAGACCTCCTCGCAGCGGCCGCACCCGATGCAGCTGTCCAGGTCCATCCGCTGCTTCCACGTCAGGTCTTCGGCCTTGCCCAGGCCGTATTGAAAATCCTCCATTTCCATGAGGGGTTCCACGTCCACCCTCCTGCAATGGCCCGCATGGTGAAGATCCCGCAGCATGATGTTAAGCGGAACGGTGACCGTGTGCACCAGCCGCGACCAGGGAAGCGTTGCGATCATGACCGCAACGGCCCCCATGTGAGTCCACCAGAGCGCCGCGTGCAGCGGCCCCGCGATTCCTGCCAGCGGCTTGACGGCAAAGCTCAACGCCCACCCGACGGGCGAGAACATCGACCAGGGGTCCTGGGTTGCGGCGATTCGCAGCGCCTCGAGAAGAAATCCGCTCACGATGACATACAGGAGGCCCGCGTAGAGCAGCGCATCGAGTTTCATCCTCTCGAGGCTTTCAGGCCTCACGATGAAACGGCGGACCATGGCCATGACCAGGCCTGCAAAGAAGACAAATCCCGCCAGGTCGGCAAGAAACGAAAGCACGATATACAGGCGGCCCCTGAACAGCTCGACACCGAAATCCGCTTCAATGAAAACCACGAGCGTTACGACGAGCAGGACGCCGAAAGCCGGGAGCAACGAGGAATGGAAAATGCCGGGCAGCAGCTTTTGTCTTATTCTGACCTGCAGCCCGACCTCTTTCGCAAGCCCCCACAGCCTCTTCGGCCAGTTGCCCCTGAAATCAGGCTCGCTCTGGCCTTTCAACCATGAACGTATCTTAACGGTCAGCCCGCAGAGGCAGATGAAAACAGCCGCGCCCAGCATGGCGTACATCAGCCAGACCCAGTCCCTGCTGATATTCCAGTAGATTTCCCTTGTCGCGTTTTCCATTGTGCTCGGTGCTGCCGTTCAACCCTCGGTGTTGCCGCTCAACCGGTGCTTATCAGCATATTTTCTTAAAAAGCAATGGTTCTTCCCCGAACTCCGCGAATTTCTCTCCCCTGGCATGATAATACCTTCGCACGTACTGTGACGAGCAGTCCCACAGATGCGTCGCACAGACGAGCATGACGTTGTGTTCATCGAGCTTCTGAAGGAAATTCCCCAGCACCGACGACCGCCTTGCAAGGCACCAGGGACGCTCGACTATGACGAAATCGACTTCGGGACATCTGGACAGAACGTACTGAAGGCCCGGACGATCCGGCAGGTCGGACTTGCAGTCGCTTTCCATCACGGTTTCAACAAGGAAAAGCCCCTCGTTCCTGGAGAAGTCTTTGATCCTCCGACACTGCAAGTCATAATCGATGGGCGTGCTGCTTTGACAGCTGAGACCAAAGTCTCCCACGTAACCGATTGCTTTTTTCATTATTGCGCTCCTTTGAATCTCGAATTGTTGCTCCAACAAGCAATGTTGCAACCGCCGTGCCACACGTCCCGGTTCTCAGATTCACGCTGTTTTAAAGGGGATTTCCCCGGTCTGCCGGGTTTCCCGGAGCGCCTTGACTGCAAATTATTTTATCACCTTTCATGAAAAGCGCAGCATTCGGGGGGCGTCTAACGGTGTAAAGTTTTTTTACGGTTCACAACCGTGAAAGATATCCACGCCCGTTGAATGGTTTCATGTTCCGGCGGGAGCCGGAGGATTGGCAAGGCGAATGGCCGACAGGTTGCGGGCGCGGCGCTGTGGATCGCGGTCATGCCGCGCCTCATCTTCACTCTGCAGCGCCCTGCGTTTTCGGCTTTTTTACAATGGACCGACTGACGAAAGTCAATGCGGCGGCGAAGATCATCAACGATCCGGCGACGATAAAGCTGATGTTGGAGTTGCCGGTGGCATCGATGATCATTCCGTTGACGCGCGGCAGGACCAGGCCCCCGACGCCCCAGGCAGTGAACATGATCCCATAGTTCATCCCGAAGTTCTTCATCCCGAAATAATCCTTGGTGGCCGACGGAAACAGGGTCAGGTTGGCGCCGTAATTTGCTCCGGCAACAAGGATGATCAAGAGAAGCGCGATGGCGTTGTCCTGCACAAAGATCAGGGTCGTGACCATGAGGGCCTGCAGCATAAACGCTCCGAACATGGTCCATTGACGGCCGATCTTGTCGGACACGATGCCGGACAGAATGCGCCCGCCCGCGTTGCCGACGGCAAGAACCACGACAACGAAAAAGGCCGCTTCACGAAGAGAGAGTGTTCCAAGCTTCTTGGCGATTCCAATCAGCATCAGGCCCGTGGCGGCGCCGCATGCATACATGAGCCACAGGACCCAGAACTGCGGTCTTTTCATCATGGCTTTCCAGTTCATATCGAGCGATGCCGCCGCCGGGACGCTGCCCTTCGCCTTGGTTTCCTTTACAGGGCGTTCTTCGGGATTGTAGCCTTCCGGCGGGTTTCTTATGAGCTGGGCCAGGAGGACGACCACGATTAAAAACGCGATGCCGAAAACCATCATCGTGGAGGACACTCCCATTTCCCGCACACCCCCATGCTCCACGGCAAATGATTTGAGCAGGGCGGACGCAAGCGGGGCAATATAGACCGAGGCCAGGCCGAACCCTGCAACGACAAGACCGGCGATCATTCCCGTCCGGGAACCCGGGAACCATTTGACCGCCGCCGGAGTTGCGGCCGCATAACCAAAACCGATTCCGATTCCGGCCAGCAGGCCGAAGCCTATGACAAAACCGGCAAGCGATGAACCGGCAAGCGATGCAACGATGCACCCGATACCGGTCAGTACGCCGCCGATGGTGACGACCCAGCGCGGGCCGATTTTATCCTGGAGGCGTCCCGCGGGAATCATGGCCAGTGCGAACACGAAGCAGGCAATGGAGTAGGGAAGCGCCTTGTCGGCCTGGCTCCAGCCCCAGGAGTCCGGAATTGCACCGGAGATCACGCTCCACGTGTAAAGAACCCCGAGGGCCAGGTTCACGCCGGTTCCGGAAAGCGTGACAACCCATCCGTGCTTGATCATTTTTGCCGCATCTCGCGGACTTTGTTTTCTCATGATCCCTTCTCATCCCTTCTACAGCACGAGGCAGAGTTGAAAGAAAACGCCATGGACCAGGTAATTTTCCATCTCCCCTCCGCTATCGAGCTTCTCGCGGACTTTCAGGATATATTCGGCCGTCACACGCGCATGAATCCCGTCGAGATAGTAGTTTACCCCGAGCGTAGGCCATAGTTCCCGTCCCCCGTCATTGTTTACATCGGCGTCATAAAAGTCGCCCCTCAGCATGATCTCCATTTGCCTGATAAACCTGTAGCCGACGTGCAGAAAGGCCCCGTGGGCGATGGTATTATCAATCGGCTGCAGAACATGGCCGTCGTCCCGCAATTCCAACCTGGTGGCATTGGCCGGGAAATCTATTCTTCT
>JBDRLK010000045.1:0-4594 GCA_043813155.1 Pseudomonadota bacterium
CGGGGTGCAGCGCGTAATTGAACAGCCTTCCGCTGTCCATTTCTGCGTGTTTGGCCGTGTAGAAGGCCAGGGACTCCTCCATGCCTTCCAATCCCTGCCTGTCATGGACCCATGCCGCGGCGAATGTCCCGGCGCTCGAGCTGCAGGCAAGCGTTTTTATGAACAGGGCCTCTCCGGTCAGGTCCTTTTTTTCGTAGACGGTCTGCGGCTGATCCACTGTTCCGTCACTGCTTATCTTCGCAGTGATGATGGACGCGATCGAGCCGGACGGCGGCTGCTCGCCTGTTACGGCCCAGGCCACCATGATTCCCTGTTCCACGCTGCTGAGCGAGACCGAGGTGGGCAGGTGCCTGGTCTTCAGCCTGACGACCGAGGCATTCTCGAAATCAGACAGGTTCATCGTCGAGACAACGATGCTGTTGGTGACCTCCTCGCCCAGGTCTTCCTCGACATAGGCAGCGGCCAGCATGACGTCATTGTCCAGCTTCGCGGCTTCGAGGACCGCGCTGCGGCCCCAATCAGGCCCGACCTTCATCTTGCTTGCGACCTTCCGCAGCTTTCCCTCCCCTTCAAGGCCGGCAGGGGCCATGATGACGGCAATCTCTTCCTGTCCTATCCAGAAGAGGGCCGGCCCTTCATTGCCGTGCACCGGCATAAACCTCAGAGCGCCGGGACCGCTCCAGCCTTTCCACGGCCCCGCCTTCAAGGTCCACTGGTTGTCAAAGGACGCCAGGAAGTAATTCACCAGCGCATGCGTCGCCTTTCCGCCGCCCTTGCATGAAATCACGCTCTCGGCGCCGAAGGCCAGGAGGAACCCGTTGCCATGCTTGAAAACTCCTTTCCTGTCGAAAAGGAGACGGCCCGATTCCCTGATGACCTCGAGCTCCCCGCAGGTTTCCCCGACCAGCTCTTCGCTCACATCCCACCACGACTCTTCCCCGGCAACCAGCATTTTCGTTTCACGCTCGTCTCCGTCTTCCCTTATCCTCGTCAGCTTCAGCCCCCCGTCATCCTCTGTTATCACGCCCACGTGACGATCTTCGAAGAACAATGAAAACTGCCTGTCCTCCGGCATGTCGGTGGCCTTGACGACCACGACGGGCTCTTTCATCACGGGAAGCGTCTGCATGCGCACGGCCTGGCCGTTGCATGCGAATGCGAGAACGGCAACGACGGACCATGTTGCGAATCTCATTGTTGACTTCATGGCAATTCCTTCCATCATTTTATAGATGCTCGCAAGCAAGGCTACAGGCGGGCCGGGGGCCCGCAGCTACATGTTAATCAGCTTCAGCAGCTTCGCGCACGCCCATACATAACAGGCCGAGAAATCAATACGCTGCCTGGATATTACAGGGGACTGTCGAATGCCTCCCTCCGCCCTCCCGGGGTCCGGGCCGAAGGAAGAACAGGCAGGCTCGAAAAGCTGCAGCTGCGATGAAAACCTGATGCCATCCTTCGCTGCCCGCTCGAGCTCTTCCGCCTCGGGCAGCATGGCCCAGCGTTTCGCCGCCAGCGCGGCCGCGGCCATGGCCCCGGTCATGACGATCGAATTGTAATCCGGCACCAGCTGCCCTTTCACGACGAACCCTCCCTCGAACGCAGGCTCAACCAGCGGGTTGCTCCGGGAGCTGAGCTGGGCCGAGGCCGACACAATCCCCGCCAGCTCGACAACCCTGCGCCCCACCTGCTCGTTGTCGTCCGACATTGAAAGCTCGCTGAGACTTGCCAGGCCCCAGGCAATGTCATTCAGTATCCGGTTCCTCTGATTCTTGCTCAGCGGGGAAGCGCCTCTCAATTTCTCCACGTTGTCTTCGAGGAGCCTGACGTGAAAGTCGACTGCCTGCTCCAGCGCCCCGGCAAGCTTTTCGTCCTCGAGAACCTTTCCCGCCTCGAGCAGAAAAAGCAGCGCGGCAAACCCGCCCGGAAGGTCATTGCTTCGGTAAAAAGCATTCTTGCTGTCCACGAAGTAGCCCTGGAAAGAACCATCGCCCCGCTGCATGAAAAGGACAAACGCGGCAATCCCCTCGAGCACCGGGGAAAGCTCCTTCAGCTTATCCTTCCTCGCGGTCCCCCTGGATCCCGCGATGTCCCGCGCAAGCGCAAGCCCCAGAAGCGCGGTATCCATGAGGCCCGCCCTGGTATTGCCGAACACGAAAACGAGATCGTCCGGTATCGCCTTCTCCTCATCGCCGCCCTGGCCCCACGTTTCAACGGCGACCGGCTTCCCGCCCCTGTCGACAGGACCGCAAAGCTCGAGGACCTGCGCTGCTTTCACGATCCCTTCCGGGTCCCCGGCCGCGGACGCGCCCGGACATGCCTTCAGCCAGGAAAGAAGCGTGGGCAGGCTCTTGTCGAACCAGGCTCCGTACTTATCGTCCCCGGTGAGCTCGGCAGCGTCCAGGAAAGCCATGGATGCCATGATGTACCGGGAGGCGTCGAAGGTGACCTCGGTTGATTTCTCAAACCTGTCATTGTCCCTGTCCGGCATGTAACTGAGCGTCATGCTCCCGTCGTCCCTCTGTGACCTGCCCAGCCAGTCCGCCGCCCCCGCCGCCCGGACGCGGAGATTTTCCCCCCCCGGATCGTCCGGCGAAACCAGCGGCACGCTCATGCTCAAAAGCACGATGTCCCCTCCCGGCTCCTTCTCGGTCACGTGAATCGTCCTGAACCTGTCCACGGTCAGCTTTTCATTCTTCTCCAGCTCCCTGATACCCGCAAGATTCATGTCCTTGACGATTCTCTCGACGATCTTTTCTCCCGTCGCGCGCATCCAGTACACGGCGTCCGAGGGAAGGCGCATCCTCGAGCGGGGACGCGAGAGATACTCTTTTTCGGCCTTGCCGAGACGGTTCACGTACACGCCGTAGATTCCCGGCCTGAAAACGAGATCGAGATAGCTTTTGAACTCAGGCTCACTCTGCTCGCCCCGCATGTGATCGACCAGCGTGAAATCATGCGCAACGTGAAGCTCCAGCCTGCAGCGGCCCGCAACGTCCTTCAGGTCCCCCTCACTGTCCGCGTATTTTTGATTGAATATTTTCTTTATTTGCCCGGCGGCAAGGAGGGCCGCCGTCTCGAGGTCGCCGCCCCTTCCCGCGGCAAAGAGGTCCGTCCTTATTCTGTTGACATGCTGCTTGCCCACCGCTGTCGGCTTCAGTCCCTGAACGTGCACCGCCACTTCGAAATCCCCGTCTGCGGCCTTGCCGGCGGCGTCAGGGCCGCTGCGCGTTTCCTCCCGCCCCAGCTCTTTCCTGACGAGCGAAACGAGGCTTCGAAGCGTTTTCTCCTCGATGACCGCCTCTTCCCTCAGCTCGTAAACAGCCCCCTGCCGCCTGATCATGAGGGGATGAAAATGCATGACCGGGGCGAAAGAAGCCAGCCTCTCCAGTATCGTGCCTCCGGGAACGTGCGTCTTGCCGGCGGCCCGCATATCCGAGCCCACGATAATGATCCTGCCGCCCTGTTTCACGATGGCGTCGCGCAGCGCCCCGGCGTCCGTCCCGTGGGCCGTCGTTTCAATGGCCGGGAGCTCCTTCCATGAAACCAGCTCGGCCCCTTGCGCGTCCGTCTTAAGCAGGTCCTTGTCTCCGGACATGACGACGACCTTCCCCGCGCCCCGCAGGAAAAAGTCCCATTCGCTGACAGGGGGCAGCTCGCCCTGGTTCTTGCACAGATGAAGCCCGAGCATGGACAGCCCGACCGTCAGGAGCATCCACCCGGAAAACCCTATCCTCGAGAGCATGCCCCCGCCGGTATCTTCTTTTTCCTTTTTCGGCATTGAGTCAGCAGCTACCTTGTGAGCTTTTTAACGCTTCCCGCAAACCTCTCGACGCCTTCCTCGATATCCTTTGTTGAAATGGCGAAGGAAAAGCGCAGGAACCCTTCACACCCGAAGGCGCTGCCCGGAACGCTCACGAGCGCGCAGTCATCGATGAGCCAGGCGGAAAGCCGCCCGGACGAGCCGAGCTCGGTCCCGTCCGGCAGGCTGCGCTTCATGAGGCCCCTCACGTCCACCCAGACGTAGAACGCGCCTTCGGGCTTGTCGCACCGCACGCCGTCGATGCGGCTGACGAGGTCAACGAGCCTGTCCCTCCTCCTGCGCAGCTTCTCCTTCCACTCCTTGTTGATTTCTCCCGGATGATCCTTGAGGACCTCGGCGCAACCCTTCTGGATGAACGAGGGGGCGCACGATGTGGTCTGCGCCGAGACTTTTGCTATGGCCTTGATGATTCCCGGGGCCGCCACGGCCCAGCCGATTCTCCATCCCGTCATGGCAAAGCTCTTGCTCATCCCGTTGATAACACAGATGTCGTCCTCAACCCTCCCGGTCAGGTGCAGGGCTGAAAAATGCTTTTTGCCGTCATAGACGAGCGTCGAATAAATCTCGTCACTGATGATAAAGACGTTCTCCTTTTTGCACGCCTCGTGAACATCACGCAGCTCGGCCTCGGAATAAACGCCCCCGGTCGGATTGGAGGGCGAGTTCATGATGACGGCCCTTGGTTTTTTCTCCGCGATCAGGTCGGCCAGCTCACGGCCGGCGGCCTTGAAACCGTTCCCGGGTTTTGTCTCATGGATAAGCGGGGTGCCG
>JBDRLK010000046.1:0-24294 GCA_043813155.1 Pseudomonadota bacterium
TTACACCCTGTTTCAATTCCGCCTGATTTTTCTTCTTTTTGCCTATCATTTCAGCTTTTCTTTCTTTCTGCAGCAATAACAGTTCAAGATACGTGCCAACGCGGACATTCCTGGAAATACCTGTTGTCAAAGCAACATGAATTCAATTATATTTTACAGAACCAGTTTGAGGGGTGAAATAATGAAAACAGGAAAAACCGTTGGGATCTTTTTTTCCATGGCCGCGGCCGTGATCTTCTGCAGCGCGGGCTGCAATGGATCGAACAATGGCGGGGACGCGGACGGGGACGGGGTCGATGAGACAGGGGAAGGCGTTGAGGTCGAAGACATCGAAGAGGTTGATGAGACAGAGCTTCCCTACACCTGCGGCCGGGGCAGGAGCGTGCTTTCGCTCAGCGGCACCTGGCAAGTCGAGGAAGGGGAGCTGGGTGACACGCCGCCTGACGGCTTCGGCCACACCGTGCAGGTTCCCGGCTTTGTGAACATGGCCGAGCCTGCGTTCGAGGAGGTGGGCATCGACAGCGAGCTTCGCGAGGCCTTCTGGTACCGCACCACCTTCGACGGCCCGAAGCGCTGCGCGGCCGCCATCCTGAACGTGCACAAGGCCAAGTACGGGATACGGGTGTGGCTCAACGGCGAGCTCCTGGGCGATCATCCCGGTTCCTACACGCTGGCGAGCTTCGACGCGTCCGGCGCCCTTCTTCCCGAGGAGCCCAACGAGCTGCTCATCCGCGTCGGCGCCTGGCTGGACAGCGTGCCCGACACCGTTCCAGCGGGCCAGGACAGGGAGAAGTCCTTCTGGCTGCCGGGCATCTGGGACGACGTGGCCGTCGTTACGTCCGGCTCGCCGCGCATCGTGCGCGTCAAGGTGGAGCCTGACATCGATTCAGGGGCCGCGGTTGTAAAGACAACGCTTAAAAATGATCTCGATGATCCGGCGACCGTCGAGCTCACGACGGGCGTGTCCGAATGGCTTGACAGGGACGAGGCCTTCGAGCCCGTCGTGATGGACGTCGAGCTTGACGGCGGCGAGGAAAAGACCGTGGAGCAGACCATCGACATGGCCGGCCACAGGCTCTGGTCGCCCGAGGACCCGTTCCTTTACGTTGCGGGCTCGACCGTGCGGCTCGGCGGCGATGTGATCGACGATCTGGAAACGCGCTTCGGCATGCGCAAGGTGGAGTGGAAGGGCGGCGACGACTACTCGGGAAGGTTCTACCTGAACAATAAAATGGTCTACCTGCGCGGCTCGAACATCACGCTCCACCGCTTCTTTGACGACGCGCTGTGCGCCGACCTTCCCTGGGACGAGGAATGGGTCCGCGAGCTTCTGGGCGGGTACCCCAAGCAGCTGGGGTGGAACGCCTTTCGCTTTTCGGTCGGCAGGGCGCCCAACTTCTGGTACGACATCGCGGACGAGGTGGGCCTGCTGATCGCCGACGAGTTCATGATGTGGACCGTGGTCGATGATTCGGCCGACAGCTGGTCCGTGGACGAGATGGCCGAAGAGTTCACGGAGTGGATACAGGAAAGCTGGAACCACCCGTCCATCGCCTGGTGGGACGCGTCAAACGAGACGGCCGACCCGAAATCCCTGCAGACCGTCGAGCGGGTCCGCCATCTCGATTCCACGCGGCAGTGGGAAAACGGCGGCCACGGCCCGCCCCACGGCCCGGACGACCCTATCGAGGACCACCCCTACGTGTTCCTCATGGCCGGCATGGGGCTGGGCTACGCGGACATCAGGGTCCTGGACACGCTCGACGGCTCGGCTCCCGGTGGCGGGCTCACGTTCGGCCCGCAGTGGACTTACGACGACCCGTCGCACCCTTACATCATCAACGAGTACGCCTGGCTTTGGATCGACCGCAACGGCTACCCCACGCACCTGACGGGAGGCATCTATGAAGACCTGATCGGCCCGGGCCCGCACGAGCCCGACATCTACCGCGAAACCTACGCGTACGTGACGGGCGGGATGACCGAGTTCTGGAGGGCCAACCGGGGCTACGCCGGCGTCAAGCACTTCGTGTACCTGGGCTATTCAAAGGAAGGCGGAGACACGTGCGACAATTTCATTGACGTTGAAAACCTGGTCATGGAGCCGCGGTGGCTCGAGTACGCGCAGTACGCCTTCGCCCCATTCGGGCTCTACATCGACAGCTGGGCCAACGCTTTCGCGGCCGGCGAGACCGTGGAGCTTCCCGTTCAGGTTGTCAATGATCTCGACGCGCCGCAGCCGGCCGTGCTCGAGGTGCTTGCGGTGACCATGGAAGGCGACGTGGCCGCGCGCTCCGAAGAGCTCGACATCGAGGTCGAAGCGCTGGGCGCGGCCTCGTGCACGCTGTCCATTGAAATGCCCGACGAGGCGCAGTACATGCTCTTTGCAAAGCTCGACCCTGACGACGCCCGGCTGCCGATCGTGTGGAGCCGCAGGAAGATAGGGTTTGTAAACATGGGCGAGATCGGGCCCGACCCGCCGTTCGAGTAGAAGCCTGGTCAAGTGCCAATTCGTTTTCTTGATTTTAAGTGTGCAGGCGTTGTAACATTCGACGAGTTCATGCGAGCACCAGGAGCCTATTGGATTAATGCCCCTACTGCGGGACGCGATCCATCCCCCGTGACGGGCCATTTCTCCAACAGGCTCCTTGCGTCCATGGTTTTTTTCCTGCTCTCGTCCGTGCCGCCGGCGGACATTGCGGATGCTCTTGAGCAGGCCTGCACTGTTCCCGATCCCTATGCCATGCTGATATCCCCCGAGTCGGCGGTAAAAGGCGACACGCTGCGCGTGCTGGTTGCATCCGAAACCCCGGTTGAGGGGGCATCGCTGGAAGTGACCGGGCCGACGGGGCCGGTGAAAGCCACGCGAATGCGCAGCGGCGGCGGGCCGCCGGCCTGGTGGGCTGCCGAGCTCGAAATCGAGGAAACGGGAAGCTACAGGGCGGCGCTCGTGAAGAGCGATACTGTCCTGGCGTGCAGGAAATTCAAGGCAACGGGGAAGAGGAAGCTGAGGAAACAGAGCTCGGGCGCCTGGGACACGACCATGAAGTGGACGAGGGGAAGGGAGAATCTTTTTTCTTCCTGGGTCGAGCTTCTCTTTCTCGACTCGGATGAAGGGGCCTCGTGGAACCCGCTTCACGAGGTCATGCGCGACCCGGTAAAAAACCTTCTTCACAACCATCTCGGGATCGGCGAGGACGACGACAAGGGGGTCAATGCCCTGAACATGGAGCCCGACTGCGCGGACAACCCCTTTTTCCTGCGGGCCTATTTCTCGTGGAAGCTCGGCCTGCCCTACGGCAACCACAGCTGCACGCGCGGAAGCGCGACCGGCCCGCCGCGCTGCAACGAGTGGATGACCAATGACGCGCCGCGGGCAGAGGGCAGCGAGGGCCAGGCCTTCAATCATTTCCTGCGCGATATCATGAAATCCATCCATTCGGGCAGCGCCAGGACAGCGCTCAAGGACGAGGCAACCGACCTGTATCCCGTGCCGCTGACGAGAGAGGACCTGCGGCCCGGCGTGGTGTTCGCCGACCCGTACGGCCACACGCTGACCATCGTAAGGTGGGTGCCCCAGACGGAGAAAAAGCCGGGGCAGCTGCTCGCCGTGGACGCGCAGCCCGACGGCACCATCGGCGTAAAGCGCTTCTGGCGCGGCAACTTCCTGTTCACCACCAAGGCCGTTATCGGCGAGCCCGGCTTCAAGACGTTCAGGCCCATCGTTAAAAAGAAAGGCCGGCTCGAGCTGGTCGGCAGCAAGGAGATCGAGGCGAGCAAGGACTACGGGAACTACTCCCTGCAGCAGCATAACATGGATTCCAATGCGTTTTACGACGCCATGGACAGGCTGATCAATCCCAAGCCGCTCGATCCGGAAAGCGCCTACAAGGACCTGCTGAAAGCCGTGCACGAGCAGCTGCTCGTGCGCGTCACGTCCGTGGCCAATGGCGACAATTACATGAAAGCGAACAAATTCAACGTCATCTCCATGCCCAAGGGCGTAAAGATTTTCCAGACATCCGGGCCATGGGAGGACTATTCCACGCCGAGCCGGGACATGCGCATTCTCATCGCCATGGACATCCTGCTCGACTTTCCAGACAAGATTATCCGCGTGCCGGAGGCTTTTTCCATACCCGAGGGAAAACCGCCTGCGGAGGTTAAAAAAGAGGTGCAGAAGCTGCACGCCGAGATGACGAAACAGATGACCCTGTCCTACACGCGGTCCGACGGCTCGGAGCAGGTCCTCACGGTGGCGGAAATCCTGGAACGCATCCCGGCATTCGAAATGGCCTACAACCCGAACGACTGCATCGAATGGCGATGGGGCGCGCCCGAGGGCAGCGATGAGCTGTCCACGTGCAAGCGCAAGGCGCCCGCGGACCAGCTCAAAAAGATGGAAGCTTACCGGGAGTGGTTCCACGAGCGCCGGCGTCCGCTGGTTGACTGATATCCCCCGGGATAATGGTGCTGCAGGCCCTTCGGCCTGCCCTGCAGCTGTGCGCCCCTGGCGCGCTGGTTTCGGGCGCGCCGAGGGTGCGCAGCTACAACCGCCTGGAAAACCACTTTGCCATGGCAACTGCGGTCAGGGCCGGCGGTCGTCCCGGCGCCCTGGGAAGAACGCTCGTATCGCACACGAACAGGTTCGTGATGCGCGTCTCCAGGTTCCTGTCCACGACCCTGTCGATCGCGGCCGTACCGCAGTAGTGGGAGGCAACGCTGCGATTGAGGGGGGTCCTGAACAGGGAGTTTGGATCGCAGCCCGCCCTGACGAGAATCCTTTCGCACAGCTCCATGCCCCTGTTCATCCTTTGCTCGTCCCGGGCCGTGATGGGTTTTTCCACGCTGCCGTCCTCATGCACGCTTCCGGTGGAGCTGTCGGCGATCTTTACGAACAGGGCCAGCACCTTGGAGAACGTTCCGGGGTGCAGTATCGTGTCCACTGGTTTCAGGGCAAGCCTGATCCAGGAGACAATGCCGCCTCCCGCGTTCGATATCATGAAGCCCCCGGTCTCCATCTCCTTCTCATAGCCTATGGAAAACGTTCCGCCCGGCCCCCAGGACTGTTTCGTAATTCCGCCCACGCCCCCGGAAGGATCGACGGAAAGCCCCTTCCCTGCCTCCCTTATACCGGAGCGCTGCAGGATCACGGGAGTGCCGAGGCCGCCGGCCGAGCAGACAACCTTGTCGGCCAGGATATCGACCTGTCCATCCCTGCCCTGCGCCTTGACGCCCACGGCCCTGCCGCGGTCAATGATGATCTGCGTCACTTCCGTTTGCACCAGGATTCTAGCGCCCTTTTGAGCCGCTTTTTTCACAAACTCCCTGGCAGACCAGCGCGCTCCCCTTTCGCAGCCGAACGCGCAGTGGTCGCACTCGGGCAGGCATTTTCCAGGGTAAAGAAATTTCATGAGCGGCTCGACCTCGAGGCCCATGTCGCCCGCCGCCTCCCTGAACCTGACGGCCGTTGACCACTTTTCGATAGTGTCTTCGGGCGGAACCCCGGCCCCGGTCTCCCTGATCGCGGCCTGTACGTCATCGTCAAGATCCATGCCGCACTCCTGCCTGATCCAGGGCGGAGGGATGCAGGCGTTTCCCCCGAAAATAGTGGTGCACCCGCCCGTGCAGATGCCCCGCAGCGCGACCATTCCCTCTTTTGTGGTCGGAAAAAAAGGCGGCATGGCGCTGTGGTCATAGAGCGTCAGGAGGCTGAGCGGCTTTCCCAGCGGCCAGGTCGCGTCCCCGCCCTTTTCAACGAGCACCACGTCCCGGCCGGCTCCGGCCAGGTCCATGGCCAGCGTGGCGCCGCCAGCGCCCGATCCTATGACGACTATGTCGGTTTCTATTTTCACGATTCTGTAAACTTTTTCTCCCCCGCGGGAACATAGCGGGCCCTGATGCGTTATAGGTAATTGAAAGCGCTTTTAAGCAGTCTGCGCTGTTCCTACCGGCGGCGCTCTTGTGTGGCGACTTTTTGTTTGCTATCTCCTCCGTGGTTCGGTGCATAAATACGGCGTCGCACCGAGGGCGCCGGGACGCCCGACCGGCAAGGCGTGAGGAGGGCGCATACTCGATGAGTATGTAACCGACGAGCAACGCAGCCGGTCGGGATGTATCGGCGTCCGAATGCAGCCGAATTTTTGCATCGAACCACATAGTCCACGCAAGAGCGTCCGGCCGGGCCAAAACCCGCTTCCCGGTCAATTATTAATCCCTCGCATCATGGTTGAATGGCCACGTCGGACGGGATCTTATCGATGCCGGCCCCCAGGTAAAAGGGGTCGCGGAGAGAGGCCGTGCCGTCCGGCTCGAGATCCACGATCCCGAGCCCCGACCCGAGTTCGCTCGAGCTTGCAGTTGAGAAGGTACGGCGGCAAACGCTTTACCCAAGGCTGGAGCAGAAATAGGTGACTTGCAGAAATTTGAACACGGGCGAGACCGTCTCGATGATTCCGGGCTCCATGATCACGGTAATTTCCAGGTACTTGCCCAGCGGAACGCCGGCTGTCTCAAATGCATCTTCGATGCTCCGGCTGCCCGTGTCTTCGTCCGGGCCGATGCTGGCAATGGTCACCTCGGGCGCGGTCAGGATCGCGCTGAGCTCGCTCGCGCTCCTGGCGATGATGCTGACGTGGCTGTCAGCCGGCGTTTCCATGTCCCAGGTCACGTTCTCCCACCTGTCCTCATCGTTCTCATCGCACCGCTCGAAGGTCCTGATCCAGATGCCGATGGGCATCATGAGCCAGCGCTGGAAGCCCAGGAAATCGCTGTACGTGTAGGGACCGCCGCCGACCGGGAATCCACCGGGAAAATCGAACGTGCCCGTGCCCGGGTCGAACCTGTCTATGCTGTTCGAGCCCTGGTCGAGGGCCCAGATTTTGCCCAACCGGTCCACGCCCACGCCGACAGCCGGCGGCGAGCCCGTGAGGTTGTAGGTTGCCAGCCCGGTTCCGTCGTCGGCATTGAACCTGTGCAGCTGGAACGTGTCGTAGTTGGTCACCCACATCACGTTGTCAGGGTCCACGGAGATGCCGCGGCCGCTGCCGCCGAGGTTCACGAGGAACCAGCTTCCATCGTCCGGGTTGTAGCGGCAGGCTCCCGACCCGGTCAGCATGCCGACCCACACCCTGTCGGCCATGTCGATGCCGATGCCATAGGGCTCGCCAGCCCCGCAAGCGGAAGAAATACTTATGTAGGGCTCCACCTCCAGGGTGGAGTAGTGGAACCTCTGTATGGCATGATTGCCGCGGCCCGATATCCATATCCACCCGTCGCCGTCGATGGCCGCGCCGTAGGAATTAACGTTGATGTCCACGGTCTCCAGCGTGGTCCCGTTGTCCGGGTCCAGCTTGTAAAAGCGCATCTCGTTGAAAAGGCCGACCCAGGGAGATCCCCCGCGCGTCTCTATGGTCCCGAAATCGATCACAAGCGCCCTTGGCACGCCGTCGACACCGCCCACGGGCGCGGTCCAGAGCACGCATTCGTCCGTGTTGAGGTCCATGGGCGTGGGCCCGTGCGACGTGTCGATCACGCCGTTGCCGTTGCGGTCCTCGCAGTAGCGCTCGAATCCCGCGATCTTTGACACCGACCCCTGTCCGCCGAAGGCTCTCATGGCCACGTAGGCGTTCTGGTAATCGTCCACGGCCGTCCTCGACGGGCTGTCCGCGCCCGTACCCGTGAGGCCCACCCTGAAGCGGCCCACCTCGGCGCCCGTGCCAACGTCGAGCTTGCTCACCGTGCCTTCCGAGGCATTGGCGATCCAGGCGAACCCGCCCTCTTCCTCGCTGCTGCCCAGGATGACGCCCGGGCCGTCGGGGTTGGGGATCAGCCCGCTCGATCCGGGGTCCGAAGGCGCCGGCTCGACCTCGCCCTCGGTGTAGCAGGGCGCGACGCAGTCGCCGCAGAGCCAGGACTCATCGGCCTCGCCGTTGCAGTTGTTGTCCAGCCCGTCCTCGCAGTCCTCCATGGCGGAGGGCAGCACCTGCCCGGCGCACGGTCCCAGCCGGCCGTCGACGCAGCTGCGAAGCCCGCGCTGGCACACGCCCACGTCCACCGTGCCCGACGGGCCCTCGTAACAGAAATAGGATTCCCCGGCATCGCACTCGCATCCCTCGCTGTGATCCACGCCGCAGTCCTCGCAGTCCGACCAGTGATCGGGGTCGAAATCATCGCAGTCACCGCCCTCATCGCAACCCGGGCCGTAACCGTCGCCGTCCAGGTCGACGCACTCCGGAGGAAGGATCGTCTCGGAATCAGGATACGCGTCGGTTGTCGCGTCGGGGTCCCCCGTGTTATTTCCCCCCGAGCCGCAGGCCGCGGCAAACCCCCCCGGCAAAAGGCAAACTATTAGAGCCAAGGATATATTTTTCATGATATTTCCTCCCGGGAAATCAGACAATGGATAAGCTTCTTACTTAATCATTAATAATACACTACAAATACGAATTTGCAATAAGTAAAAGAGAAAAGGTGGGGGTTAATATAAATATGTGCCGGCAGCCCCGATCGCAGGATTCAGCCCCTCCCGAAGCGGCCCATAAACGGCCGCACTACTGACAAAGGACATCCACGGGCGTGGATCTATTCTCCGTGGTCCCGTCTCCGAGCTCGCCGTCGCCGTTCCCGCCCCAGCACATGACGCCGCCGCTCTCGAGCAGGCCGCAGGTATGATAAAACCCGGGCGATACGGCAAGCAGGCCGCCTGGAAGGCCCGTAACCGCGACGGGGAGGGTTTTGCTACTCGTTGTCCCGTCCCCGATCTGCCCCTCGTCATTCTGGCCCCAGCACCGGATGTCCGTCGAATCGATCATGACACAGGTGTGGTAGCCTCCCACGGTCACGTTCAGGGCCGTGTCCGTCAGGTCCTGAACGTACAGCGCCGTCGTGCTGTTTAATATCGTGCCGTCGCCCAGCTGCCCCTGGTTGTTTCGTCCCCAGCACATGACGTTTCCCTGCTCGCCCGTTTCCGCGAGGGCCGCGCAGCTGTGATACCCTCCGGCCGCGACCGAAAGAACCGACGCCGGAATGTCTGCGACAGGCACGGGATTCAGCTTGTCGTCCGTTGTTCCGTCGCCGAGCTCGCCGTAGCCGTTCATTCCCCAGCACATGGGCTCACCTCCGAACAGGATCGCGCATGTGTGGTAACGGCCGGAAGTAAGGCTCACCGCGTTCCGCGCCAGGCCTTCCACCATGATGGGCGTCGTGCTGTCCTCTATCGTCCCGTTGCCCAGTTGCCCCTCGTCGTTCCTTCCCCAGCAATAGATCTGGCCCGAGTCGCCAAGCAGAACGCAGGTGTGGTGGCGGCCGCATGAGATCAGCGTGGGCGTGTATTCGGTGACGAAACTCACTTCCACCGGCTCGGAGCTGTTGGAGGTCGAGCCGTTGCCCAGCTGGCCGAATTCATTGCGTCCCCAGCATCGAAGATCGCGCGTTTCCAGGATCGCGCATGTATGATACCCGCCCGCCGATATTCCCGTGACGGGCGAATCCAGCCCGATCACGTCCACCGGGGCCAACCGGTCCCTGTTCGTGCCGTCGCCCAGCTGGCCTTCATCGTTCCTTCCCCAGCACTTCACCCCGCCGGTGGAATTGAGGGCGCAGGTGTGATAATACCCCGAGGCCACGGCAATGATGTCGTAAAGGTACTCGACCGCCTCGCCCGCGCAGGCTCCGCTGCCGTCGCACGTTTCCGACTCCGTGCAGGTGCTGCCGTCGTCGCACTCCGTTCCCTCGGGCTGGAACGCGTCGTCGGGACATTCGATGGAGGACCCGGTGCAGAACTCGGTTGCGTCGCACGCGTCCACGGCCTCGCGGCACACGGTAATATTGGTCGCGTACGCGTTCATGGGGCACGCGGAGCTCATCCCGTCACAGAGCTCATCCACGTCACAGCCGCCCGCGGCGGGCCTGCACACGGTGTCCGCAGGGCTCACCGGGTTGGAGCACATGTGAGTCGTTATCGTGTCACAGGCGTCATCCGTGCAGGCCAGGCCGTCCTCGCAATCCCCCGCTCCATGGCATGAATACAGGCAGTCCTTTTCGCATCCGTCCCCGCCGGTGACATTGGCGTCATCGCATTCCTCTCCCGTCACGCCGTCCGCATAACCGTCGCCGCACGCGCTTTCCTGGCAGGTAAAGGCAATGCACACCTTCCTTGGGCCTTCGCTGCAGGCCGTTCCGTCGACATAGCCGCCTTCGTGCACGCACTGCTCGCGGCCCAGGTCGCACCGCTCACCGCCGTTGCAGATATTCCCGTCATCGGCGCACTCGTCCTCACCCGTGCAGCTCGTGATGCAGTCGCCGCGGCAGCTCCCTTCGCCCGGCGGCTCGCAGAACTCCCCGCCTCCCGTGTCCACGAAACCGTCTCCGCACAACGATGCGCCGCACTCGCCTTCAACGCAAACGCTCCGAGGATATCTTCCGCAGACAAACCCGTCCTCCCTGGGCGCACCGGCCCGGCACATGTGGGTTGCCCCGCCGCACGCTTCGGCGCCATTGCACATTTCGCCGTCATCGCACTCCGGATCGTCATGGCATGAATACGTGCATTCGTCCGTGCAGCCGTCATCGGGATTGCCGTTCCTGCCGTCGTCACACTCTTCCTCCTCCTCGACCTCGCCGTTTCCGCACTCCGGTCCCGTCTCCTCAGTCTCCCCTTCCTGCGCATCCTCGACATCCTGCAGGTCCGGCGAATCCGGGATTTCGACGAGCTCGATTCCCTCGGCCGCGTCCGGAACGTCGGTGTAGTCCGGCACAAACCAGTCGACAACGTCCGGCTCATCGGTCTCGAAATCATTGGGCTGCACCGGGGTCGATGAAAAATTAAAGCAGCCGCAAAGAAAAACCGCAGCAATGCCGGGGAACATGATGGGGATTATGTGCCTTGCCCTGATCATAACATACAAGCTTTAAACTATCCCTGATCGCTTTTTTAGTCAAGGAGAGCTCAACCGCAGCTGCGACTGAAAGCAGTTGACTCTGCATGAAACAAATTATTAAGGCATAGCTCCTGGTTTTTAGTAGAAGGATAATGGAACAGCCCTGATCGCTCGGCTACCAGCCTTCAGCTATCAGTTTCGAGGAATTGTTCCTCCAAAAGCTGAAAGCTGATCGCTGACTGCTTTTTGGCTGCGGCCGAAGGCCGCGCTGTGTTGAGGGAAGTGAATTCAGCAGCCGCTTTTCATGCTTCCCGCGCTGTCTACAGAAGCCCTTCGCCGCGCAGCCGCCCGAGGATATCACGGCATGCCCCGCTCCTGTCCATGGTGTAGATGTGAAGGCCCACAACGCCCTTTTCAATGAGGCCCCGGCACTGCTTCACGGCATAGTCGATGCCGAACTGCGCAACGGCCTTCTTGTCGCCCTCTGCAATTGCGGCAAGCCCCTTTTCAATCTCTTCGACGATCGTGGCGCCGCACAGGCCTGCCAGGTTTCTCATCATCTTCGCGCCGTAGATGGGCATGACGCCCGGAAGGACGGGCACCTGGATGCCCAGGGCCCTGCACCTGTCCACGAAGTCGAAGAAGAAGGCATTGTCGTAAAAATAGTTCGCGATAATGTACTGCGCACCGTTGTCCACCTTGAGCTTCAGGTATTCCAGGTCCTTGTCCCTGCTCTCCGCCTCGATGTGGCCCTCGGGGTAGCCGGCCGCGCCCAGGCAGAAGCCGTAGCGTGACTCGATGAAGGCCACGAGGTCCGAGGCGTGCGCCAGGCTCTCGGGGTGCGGCTTGAAATCGTCCTGCCCGTGCGGGGGGTCGCCGCGCACGGCAAGCACGTTCTGCACGCCCAGCTGCCTGTAGTCATCCAGCACGGACGCGATGTCGCCCGGCCCCAGGCCGAAGCAGGCGAAATAGGCAACCGTCTCGAGCTTCTTCCCGTTCTTCAGCTTGTCGATCAGCTGGCGGGACCCCTCGCGGGTCGAGCCGCCCGCGCCGAAGGTGACGGACACGAAATCCGGCTTCAGGTCGGCCAGCTCGTCTATCGTTGTCTCGAGCTTTGCCGCGGCCTTTTCACCGCGGGCGGGATACAGCTCGAAGGACACCGTCGGCCTGGACGCTGACGCCCACATGTCTGTAATTTTCATGATTACCCCTCCCGGTTTGAGGACAAATAATAACCTACCTCGCCGTCCCCGGTCAACGTGTTTTTTCCCTGTGTGTGTTTTCCCTGTACTACTAACCAGTAACTTCTGGTTTTTAGTAGAAGGATTATGGAACAGCCCTGATCGCTGATCGCTTTTTAGCTGCGGCCGAAGGCCGCGCTGTGTGTTTTCACTGCGTGTTTTCCCTGGCAGGCAATGGCGTGAAAATTGCATAATGTTTTTCTGTTATTGTTGCGTCCACAACCGAACATGGGCCAAAAAAAACAGCCTCAAGGAGGTCAGACCATGAAAAGCAGTCGAAATAAAATTTTTCTCCCGGCCTGCGCCCTGATTGTTGCGGCCGCCTTTGCCCTGGGCCCGGTCGACGCCGGGCAGGCCGGCAAGCTGAGCGCAAGCCAGATCCTGGCCAAGTGCGATGACTTTCACTTCGGCCAGAAAGACGCGGTCTACAAGATCGACGTCACGCTCATCGACAAGAACGGAAAGAAAACGTACATGAAGCTGGAAAACTACCAGAAGGGCAATTCCCTGAGGCTCATCCGGTTCGTGGAGCCGAAGGACCTCGACGGTTTCGCGGTCCTGAACAAGGACGAGAACACGATGTACGTGTACGAGCCGTCGCTGGGCAAGGTCAGGAGGATCGCTTCCCACGCCAAGAAACAGAGCATGCTGGGCCAGGACTTCACGCTCGACGAGGCCTCGATCTTCCGTTACGAGTCGGTCTACGACCCCGTGCTGGTGGACGAAGACGACAAGACCTGGCATCTCGAGCTCAAGCAGAAGCAGGGGAAGGACAGGGCCTGGCCCATCGTCCACTTCTACGTGGACAAGAAAAAATTCCACGCATCGATGATAGAGTTCTGCGACGCCGCCGGAAAGACGATCAAGACGGAAAAAAGATCCAACCTGAAAAAGTTCGACGGCCTCTGGGTGACGGCCAGGATGAAGATGACGGACCACGGAAAGCAGCATTCCACGATCTACGACATCGTGGACGCCAGGTTCGACCAGGACCTTCCCGCGGACCTTTTCACAAAGAGAAGCCTGATCAGGGAGGAATAGGCTTCAGCTCATCCCGCGTAATAATGTTCGGATTCGCACGGTCGGGCGTGCGATTTCGCACGATTGCGGCTGTTTTCGGGCGGGATTGGTAAACCCGTCCCTCAGGGCCTGCCGGCGTCCACCCATTCATCAACGTACAACCTGAAAAGCCCGTTCTGCCCGGCGCCCGGGCAGCCGCCGTCATCGAAGGTGCTCAGCGGCCACCCCGACACCTTGACGTCTTCGCCGTAGGTCGCGTTGTGACAGAGCACCGCGGGATGCGCGTCCAGGTTCAAGGCGTGAATGCGGTTGACCGTGTAGCTTCCGGCTGAAAAATACTTCTGAGGTATTTTTTTTTCATGTTTGAAAAAAATGGTCTTCATACTATACTATGTTACGTGTCGATGGGTATAATCAGAGTCAGCCTTGTAATCGTCGTTTCCTTCGGTTTTGCGGCCTGCCTGGACAGGATCTATTCGGACCCGGTTCAGCCGGCCGATGCCGCATCGGACCCCGGCGATGCCGCGGACATGGATTATGTCCGGGACAGGCCTGATACCGGGGATGCGGACCTGCCCGATGCGACCGATCCATTCACTGAATCGGACACCGTGCAGCCCGATCTTCCAGATGATGTCGTCGAGCAGGATGAACCGGTTGAAGGCGACGGTGAAACCTGCGAAGACCCCTGCGATCCGGGAGGAACGCGATGCTCCGGCGACAGCCTGCAGACCTGCGGCGATGACGGCTGCGGCTTCGGCCTCGGGGCAGCGTGCGCGCTCACATGCATAGACGATCCCGAGCCTCACTGCGCCGGCATGGCGCCGAGCAACGTGGACGACCCGTCCCTGCTGTGCGCCGGAAGCTCGGGCCTGGAGCTCGACCCCGAGTACCTCGAATACACGATTGTCATCTTCGACACGGACAGCGGCTCAATCACGGGATTAATTTCAGGATGGGAGGCGTACGAGGTCCGGCCGGCCGGTGAAGGCGACGCGGTCGGCATTGTCTTTACCGTGCAGAGCCAGGATGAGCCCGACGGCCCCGATGACCCCGGCGATTTTCCCGAGCTCGCCATTTTCAGCTTCTCCGATTTTTCAGCTCCCGCGGGCGCAACCGTTATCGGCACCGGGCATCGGGCCCTTGTCATCCTCTCCTGCGAAGAAATGACCATCGACGGCATTGTTTCCGTTGCCTCGAACACCGAATGGGAGCCTTTCGATAGGGGCACGGCGGGCCCGGGCGGCGGAGACGGCGGTCTCGAGCCCACGGACGATGGAGACGGCCCGGGCGGCGGGGCCGTGGGCCTGCGCGGAAGCGACATGGTGGATTCAGGCGGCGGCGGCGGCGGCTACGGCGGAAACGGGGGAAGGGCGGGCAACATTATGGCATCCTGGGGCCCCGGCGACATCCTCCTTCCGGGCGGGGCCGGAGGCAGGTCATACGGTGAGGCCGGGCTCATCCCCCTTATCGGCGGCAGCGGCGGCGGTGCAGGGGCATTCGACAGCGCAGATGCGAGCGCCGCAGGCGGCGGCGGCGGCGCCCTGCAGCTGGCTTCGGCCGTGAGCATCACCATTGGCGAGGCAGGCGCCGCTGACGCGGGCGGCGGCGGAGGCGGCGGCGGGCTGTACCGGGGAAGCAGTTACCTCGGGGCCGGCGGAGGCGGGGGCAGCGGCGGGGCCGTCCTGCTCGAAGCGCCAGATATTTCAGTGGCCGGCTCGATCACGGCGGCGGGCGGCGGCGGCGGGTCCGGTGCCTTTCAGCACCATCGCGGGAGCGATGGGGAAGACGGTTTCCTCGCCTTTGCCGGCGCCCCAGGGGGAAGAAGCAGCGATGACAACTCGGGCGGGGACGGCAGCAGCCCTGATGACCCCGACGGGGTTGATGCCGAGGATGTCATCTATTCGGGAGAGTATCGCGGAGTTGATTCCGGCGGCGGGGGCGGCGGCGCCGGGCGCATCAGGATCAACTTCTTTTTCGAGCTCGCCATGGCCTCGGGCCGGGCCCACCCGAGCCTTGAAACCGAACTTTTTTCCACGGGGGAAATCGAGCTCGAGTAAAACATGCATAGATAAAAAAGAGGAAAAAAAACATGAGCGGACGATTATTTATTATCCTGGCCCTTGTCATGACGGCCGCGGCCGGGTGCTATTCAAGCTCCAACACCACGGACGACGCGGACGACGCCGCGCCGGACACCGCGCCGGACACGGCCGAGGTCGACGCAGTCTACCCTGATATCGCGCCGGACCCGGAAGACCTCATCGACACCATGCCGCCGCCCGACATGATCGACGTGGACTGGGTGGACCTCGTCCCGGACATGCCGCCGGACATTTTTCCCGACTACCCGCCCGACTACCCGGGCGACTACCCGGTCGACCGGCCCGCGTGTTTCTCGGACTATGATTGCGGTGAACGCGAGTTCTGCGAATACGCGGCCGGCGCGTGCACGGGCACCGGCACTTGCATCAGGCGGCCTGGCGGAGGATGCCCGGAGTATTACAGCCCCGAGTGCGGCTGCGACAACGTGACCTATGACAACCAGTGCTTTCGCCGGTCCGAGGGCGTATCGCTCCTGCACCGCGGCGAGTGCGAGGAAGAAGCCTGTTTTCCCTCGGACCCCTACGATGTGTGCGACGAGGGCGAGTTCTGCGATGGCCCGGCCGGCGTCTGCAACCTCGAGGGGCCCACGGGATGGTGCGAGCCCGTCCCCGACGGGTGCGACGACATCTGGGACCCGGTGTGCGGGTGCGACGGCGAGACCTACGGCAATGACTGCGAGCGAAAGGGGGCCGGCGGCGTGTGGCTGGATCATTGGGGCGAGTGCACGGAGCCCTGTTTCAGCACCGACCCCTACGGCGTTTGCGACGAGGGCGAGTTCTGCGAAGCCCACGAGGGCCTGTGCGACATGATGGGCGCCACGGGCTGGTGCGCGGCGCCCGACACGAGCTGCGGTTACCTCTACGATCCCGTGTGCGGGTGCGACGGCGAGACCTACACGAACGACTGCCTGCGCCAGGAAGCCGGCGTGTGGCGCGACTTCTGGGCTCCCTGCGACCCGGACGACACCATACTGTAAAAAAAAGTCATTCGTTGACCACGACGGTCTTTATGTTGACGAACTCCCTCATGCCCACGCGGGACAGCTCCCTGCCCACGCCGGATTTTTTCACGCCCCCGAAGGGCAGCCTGGGGTCTGATTTGACCATGTCGTTGATCGCCACGAACCCGGCCTGTATTTTAGCGGCGAGCTTCTCGGCCCTCGCCAGGTCCCTGCTCCATATGGAGGCGCCCAGGCCGTAGCGCGTCGCATTGGCAATCGTAATGATCTCATCTTCGCTTCTCGCGACCATGACGGGCGCGATGGGGCCGAACACCTCCTCGGTGCAGATCTTCATGTCCTGCGTGACGCCCGTCAGCACGACGGGCCTGAAGAAAAACCCCGATTCCCGGGCCTCCCCGGCTTCGGCAACCACCACGGCGCCTTTCTGCTTTGCGTCTTCCAGCTGGGCACGCAGCTCATCCACGAACTGCTTTCCTGCAAGCGGCCCGATATCCGTTTCAGGGTTCATGGGGTCGCCGACTTTCAGCTCCTTGTACCTGGCGATGAGCGTTTCCACGAATTCCTTCTCCACGGCATCCATGACGATGAAGCGTTTCGCGGCAATGCAGCTCTGGCCCGCGTTGATGAGCCTCGCCTTCACGGCCATGTCGGCGGCCGCGGCCACGTCCGCGTCGTCGAGCACGATAAAAGGGTCCGAGCCGCCGAGCTCGAGCACGACTTTCCTGATTCTTTTCCCGGCCTTTTCACCTACCTGCGAGCCCGCCTTTTCACTGCCCGTCAGGGAAACGCCCTCCACGAGGTCCTGCTCGATCATGTCCATGGCCGTCTGAGAATCGATCAGCAATGTCCGGAATATGTAAGGGGGGAGGCCCGCCTCGAGAAACACGTTTTCGATATTGAGCGCGGACATGGGCACGTTGGACGCGTGCTTGAGCACGCACACGTTGCCCGCGGCCAGGGCGGGGACCGCGAACCTGAAAACCTGCCAGAAGGGGAAGTTCCAGGGCATGATCCCGAAGATGACGCCCAGCGGCTCGTAAGCCACGTAGCTCTTTGCAGCCTCTGTTTCAATGGGCTCCGGCTTCATGTAATCCGCCGCGTTTTCGGCGTAATAATCGCAGAGCACGGCGCATTTTTCGATCTCGGCGATCGATTCCCTGATGGGCTTGCCCATTTCCCTGGTAATGGTCTCGGCGCAGGGCATCTTGTTTTCCAGGAGCTTTCTGCCGACTTTCTTCATGGCCCCCGATCTCTCCTCCACGGGCACCTGCCTCCAGCGGACGAAGGCCTTCCTGGACATATCGATTTCCTCCCTGCACTGCTCCAGCGTCAGGGTCTCGAGCATGCTGATGAGCTCGCCGGTGTAAGGGTTGACTGATTTCATCTGGTTCATCCGCTCTCCTCCCTGCACTCACCATAGTGACAATTGCTCGAACTGCAACTGTGGTCCATGAAGAGCAGGCAGATTTCATGACGGGCAGATCGTGCCATTTTATTTGCGCGGGCGGTACAGCGTCGGGTCGACGACCGCGAGCATGGCCGACGTATCCAGCCCTCCGCCGAGAAACGCGTTGATCTTCTCGACGGTGGGCTTCGGGTCCTCGACGACCTCGTTGTAATCGACGTAAAGCACGGAAAAGTTCTCGCGCCCGGCAAGCCAGGTTTTCAGTTTTTCTATCTGGTCCCCGAAGATGCTGCCGAGCTTCCCGTCCGTCAGTCCGCCGTGGTCCTTGCCCATGCGGTCCAGCATTTTCTTCTGCGAGGCCAGCACTTCCTCTATCCTGCGCTCCGTGAACACGACCCTGTAGCCGAAGTCGGGCGGCAAGTCGTAGAGCAGCAGGTGAACCGCCTTGAACACCTTGCCCGGTGCGCCTTTAAGGAAAGAGGCGTCCTCCTTGACCTTCTTGACCGCCTCGAGCTCCCAGTAGCCTTTCGGGTTGTCATCGTCGGCCTTGCGGATATTGTCGGTAAGCGCCGGGATCCCGCCCGCCACGACCACCTGCATCATCAGCGATGTGCCCGACCGCGGGAGCCCGGAAACAATCGTGATTTTATCATCCGTCATATCAACTCTCCCTGTTATGGCCGATTATAAACACACTTCATGGGATTGCAAGGAAGAGAAGAACTCAGGGCGGCGGTTCCAGGCAGCCGTCCTCCATGCACGTTTCCACATCCGGGCAGCAGGGGTTCCTGCAATATGAACATCCGGGCGGCATGCCGCATTCGTTGCAGCACACGAGGCCGGTCCGGCAGGTGGAGTTGAACGAAAGGCCGAGGCAATCCTGTCCCGGGCCCCGCAGAACGCACGTGTCATAGGTCACGCAGCCTTGCTCCTCGTCGAAGTTCGCATAGGCGCCGCAGTCGCAGCCCGGCATGACGCAGGGGTCGAGCATGTTGGGCACGCCGCAGAAATAATGCCCGCACGTGGGCGGAAACTCCTCGCTGCCGTGCCACGTGCCGCCCGTGGACGTGCAGATGTCCTCCTGGCTCGCGCCCTCGCACGCGTCATGCGTCATGCAGCCTTCTTCCGGGTTGAACGTGCGATGCGGGCCGCAGTCGCACGAATCCACGCAGGCTTCGCAATCATTGGGTTGGCCGCAGGTAAAACCGCAATAGCATCCACAGCGGTCGCGGCGCCGTGGGTGGTCCGCGAGCTGTCGCCCGAGAGCGCGATGGCCTCGGCCGGCGTTCGGGCAAAGCAGAGCGGTACGGGCGCCAGCCGCATGATGGAACCGTTGCCCGCGCTGTAGGGACCCCTGGAACCGCAGAAGGGCTCGCCCGTGTCTTCGAAACGCGACAGGGCGTCCAGCACCGTGCCGCCGATGTCAAAACACTCGCCCGTGGAGCTCAGATGCCCGCTGCGGTACCAGCGCACGTAGCGCTGCAGCTGGTCGACCGGGTCGAAGCCGCGCCTGATGATCAGGCTTTCGGCAAGGCAAAGGGCCATGGACGTGTCGTCCGTCCACTGCCCGGGATCCAGGTTGAAAGGCCCGCCGCCCGCCATGCCTGTTATCGGCTCGAATGTCCCAGGCGGTCGGAATTCCACGGCCGTGCCCACGGCGTCGCCCGTTGCCAGCCCCAGCATGCATCCTGTGTATCTGTCGATCCTATCCACAGCGCGGCCTTCGGCCGCAGCCAAAAAGCGGTCAGCTATCAGCGGTCAGCTATAAGATTCTGGCTGAAAGCTGATTGCTGACAGCTGAACGCTAAAAACCTTCGACAAAAAACCAGAAACTGCTGGTTAGTAGTATATGGTGCTTTTGATGCTTGTAAAAACCTTACAATTATAATAGCAACTTCAATGAATGCCATAAAAATATTTTGTGACGGAAAAGCAGCCATGAAACATTTCACAATCTTCAACATCTGCCTGCTGCCGGCCGCCTGTGCGGCCGCCGGGTGCTACCTGAGCACGGGCGCGAGCTTCCATGAAGACGCGGCTGCCGACGCGCCGGCGGATGCAAGTGCGGATGACGCTGCGGCCGACGACGGCGCCGGCGATCACGCAGACCCCGTTGAAACCCCTCCCCCGCCCTGCGACACGCCGCCGCTTCTGGTAGCAACGAAAACCGAATTCATCGGCGAGGCCTCGCCGCGCGTGGTGGGGGCCGCGTTTTACGACGAGAGCAGGGACAGGGTCGTTGTCTACGGCGGCCTGCGCGGGTCCGGGGATTACACCCCCGACGCCGTGGCCATCGATTTTGCCGCCGACGAGATCAGGCTGCTCGGCTATGAGGGCTCCTCTCCCGTCGGTTGGACGCAGGCTGGAACAGCCTACGATCCCGGCGGCGACAGGGTTTTCGTTGTGGGCGGCACGGTGCGCGGAGACTTTTCCCGCCGCGTCCTGGAAATCCGCAACGTGGGCGACGATGCCCTCAGCGCGGAGAGCCTTCCGGACATTCCCGACCGCCCCCTGCGCGCCGTTGCCGCGGGCTGGGACCCGGACGGCCGGCGGCTCGTATTCTTCGGCGGATACGACGGCACGGGCACGGGCCACAGCGGCGAGACCTGGCAGATTTTTCCCGACGCGTCGGACCCCGAATGGCGGCAGCTCCCGGACACCGGCGAGCCCGCGGCGCAGGAAGGCGCCCTGATGACCCACGTTCCATCGTTCGGGCTCGTCATGCTTGCCAAATCATCGTGGGATTACCAGGGAACCCGCCAGGTTTTCGTCATGCGGACGGGCGGCGAGACATGGCAGCAGATTCCCCTGGATCCGACATGGGACCCCGGGAACCGGCCCAATATTTTCTGGGACAACGACGCCTGCAGGCTCATGACCTGGGGCGGGGGGTGCACGGAGGGCGCGCATTCCATCGACCTCTTTGCCGTGCCCGCCGCGGTGACGGAAATCACCGTGGACATCGACGGGCTCGAGCCGAGAGTGTTTCTCAACGCCACGCTCGACACAAGACGCCGGCGCGTCATCATTCACGGCGGCTATGACTGCAGGGTAGACGTGTTTCTCGGCACGGTGGAGCAGATCTTCTTCCTGTAGGCGACAAGGAGCCATCTTATGCTCCGGGCAGGGGAGGCTTCAGCCTCCCGAAGGCAAATAAGTCGGGTAGGGGAGGCTTTAGCCTCCCGTCATAAAAGGTGTGGGCGGCAAAGAGCCTGTCCGCAGTTGTGGGGAGATGGCGACTATATCCAGAAACCGAGGCCGGTGCCGATGACGATCTGGTGATAATTGTACCTGTCTTCAATGGATATGCCGAACATGTCCTCGCCGCCGATGCTCTGGAACAGGTAGCTCACGGCGATCGTCAGGATGCCGTGGCCGGCGAACACGATCTTGATGCCGAGCTGCTCCCGCAGCATGACGCTGTTCTGGGTATAATCACTTCCGCTGTCGAATTCGCTTTTATTGTAATTGCCCCCGAGCTCGGTCCCGATAAAAGGAAACACGATGCTGCGCGTATCGAATACGTAGCGAAGAAAGGCTCCGCCGCCCAGGCCCCAGGAAAGCGTGTTGAGATCTTCGTTCTCATGCGAATGATAGCCGAAGCTGATATAGATTCTCGCGCCGATCTGGAGCCCCTTGAAAACGAAGACGCCCACGCCCGGGTGGAGGCCGATCTGCAGGTCCGTATACTCGTTCCCCGAGTTCGAGGAAATGTGCGTGATCAGCTCGAAGTCGCCGGAGGGCTCGACACCGAACGGGTCCGTGTACCTCTTCTGAGCGGGCGGTGGCGCGGGAGGCGGCGGTGACGGGGCCGGATCGAGGATAGGCTTCGGCGCAGGGACCGGGACGGCGGGCGCCGGGTCGGGCTCGGTCGACGGCGCTGCAGGGGCGCAGAACACGAGCTCGGCGCAGTCCGGGTCATCGCAGTCAATCAGGCCGTCCATATCATTGTCTATTTCATCCCGGCACAGCTCGGCCGTGTTTTCCGGCGCCTGCGCATTGGCCGGAAATCCTGCCAGCAAAAGAGCCAGGATACATGAGACCGATTGAAGTGTGCTTGCCCGTGTTATGGCTCTTTTCATTCTCTTCTCTCCTTCTGCCGGCCAAAACCGGCTCTTTTTACCTGACTTGGCCCGGCCCGCCGGCCTGCGGCCCGGGCGGCAATGGATGAGCCGGGGAAGGCCCTCGCGCGCCTTCCAGGATCTGCCTCACTTCCTGCTGAAGCCGGCTGACCTCGGACGCGTAGAACGCGCGACGGTCCGGCCCGCAGCGGTCGCGCTGCGCGCGCCTGAAGGCCAGCTCCGTGGCCCTGGCAATATACCTGCGCTTGCTCACGCCGGGCTGCAGCCAGCCTCCCTGGAACCGCTTGAAATAATAGGGAAGATACTTGAGATGAAGGGCCGGGATCAGCCCGGCCCGGGCTTCCTTTTCAAGCTCACGCCTGATCATCCTGCTCTCGCTGAACAATGAAGCCTGGAACACTGCGAATATCAGCGTAAACTCCCCGATGATAATGAGGATGGACAGGAGAAGGGGAATTTCACTGCTGAAAGCCCCGGAGGCAACGGCAAAAGAGTTCCAAAGGAAGTGGATGGCCATGGCAATGCCGAGACCGAGCATGGGTATGACGACCCTGACCGCGCCCGAGCGCTGGAACTTGGCATACCCCAGCGTGGCGCCGAAACAGGACGAGGCCAGCGCGTGCATGGGAGCCGTAAATATGGTGCGCATGAAAACAATGCCGCACCAGCCCGGCACGTCGCCGCTTGCCGCTCCGAGCGAAAAATAAAGCAGGTTTTCAACCATGCCGAAGCCCAGGCCCGTGGCCGCCCCGTAAATAAACCCGTCCGTCGCATTGTCGAAATTGCGGTTGAACACGATCAGAAGAAGGACGGCCCCTTTCGTTATCTCCTCAATGATCGGAGCAATCAGGACCGCTCCGGCGATCTCGGCCGTCTGCGCGCCGAACACCATGTGAATGGGCATCGTGAATGCCAGGGAAAAAATGCCGCCCAGGAGCACGCCGCCCACGGCTCCCCAGGCAAAAACCAGGCCCACCAGCCAGAGCGGCTCTCTCTCGTAACGGTCGAGCCACCAGACCACGAGGAGCAGGCAGATCATGGGAAGCGTGGCGAGGAAGACGGAAAAGAATAGTAGAATAAGTATTATCATAGAGAGTCGCCGGTCGCTGCCCGCTCATCCGCCGCCTTACCCCCCTGGCACAATTGTATTATTGCTTTATATTGGAGAATAATGCAATTGGTTTTCACTGGCGGCAAAGGGGACTAAAGACCCGACTATGAAAAAATTTCATAAAAAAAACCAGTGCATGGTTCAAAACCACCCCCTGCGGGGTAAGGGCGCCTTCAGGCGCCCGTTTGAAAAGCGGACTTTTTCGGGAGGCTGAAGCCTCCCCTACCCCTGAATTGAACCATGCCAAAAACAGGCAAAAATTCAAGATTCAAGGCCCGGCCCCATCATTTTTCTTGACAATGGGGAAAAAAAGTGTATAAATACGATAATTTTTATTTAAACCTAATGGGAGTTTAACATTTTAAGAGTACTTCAAGAGGAGGAAGAATCATGAAAAAGTATTTCGAAGCAATCCTTGTGGCCTTTCTCGCGATATGGCTCGTGGCAGGCTGCAACGGAGACAATGATGACAAGGACACGACCGAGGACGTAACGCCTGATCCGACCGGGGACGAGGTGACGGGAGACCCGACCGAGGATCCCACCGAGGACCCGACGCCGGACGTGACGCCGGACGTGACGCCGGACCCCACGGAAGACACGGTGGAGGACACCATCGAGGACACTGTGGAGGAGGAAATACCGGTCACATGCCCTGAAGACGATCCGCCGGACCACATTTACGTTGACACGGACGGCGGCGTTGCGCCGGTGGGCGGCACGGACATCGAAGACCTTTTCGTGGCCTCGATCTCGCCGCTCGATGCGCTGATAAACCCCACGCCTATGCCTATCAGCGGTGTTGTGGCCTTCACGGACGAAGAAGGTCTCTGGGCCCTGGAGTGCCTCGATGTCGGCGACGTTGATCTCGGCCTCGTAATCCTGGTCGACGATCACGCCGATGGCACGCCTAACGGCATTGCCGGCGATTACTACCCGACCGGAACGGGCATCAAGTCATGGCTCACGCCGGCAGAGAAGGTCGACGTGCCAGGAGCCACGGCTGCCGCAGTTTCCAATACGGTCATGGCCGGGCTCGAAGCGGCCCTGGGAGAGGCGCTGGACGCGGACACCGACGGAATCATCATGGGCATGGTCATCAACGGCGCCACGGGCGCCCCGATCGCGGGCGCAACCGTTGTGAACGATGCATCGGGACCGGATCTGGACATTTACTACCCGAGCGCGGACTTCACCGCGCTTGACGGCGCAGCCACCTCGGCTACCGGTATCTACCTTGTTCCCGGGCCGCGCGTGCTCACGGAAACAGAGACCATGGGCGTTGCAGACGGCTTTACCTTCGCGGCTGCCCCTGCAGCGACCAAGGGCGGCTTCGTGTACTTCCAGATGATGGTCGGAACGCCCGAATAACAGGACGGTTCCAGGGGAACATGTCCTGACAGTCCTGCAACTCTAACCTAGAGGTATATCGTGAAACGTTTATGCTTAATCATTCTTGCAGCTTCCTGCATTCTCGCTTCGGTCCGC
>JBDRLK010000047.1:0-12065 GCA_043813155.1 Pseudomonadota bacterium
GACATAGTTGTCGTATATTGGCCATATATTCATGAAGGGTCGGTCATGTTTTCAAACATGATTCGACACTGTGCATAAGGGAAGGGAAGTGCTTGAATGTCGACGCTGACCAACATTTTTGAAACGCCGCGGCCCATTCCCGGACCGCAGAAAATTATCCAGCCGATACGGCCGAAACCCTCACCCAGGCTGCGTCTCGTCTATTCGGCAAAGCCGCTCCCTCCTGTCCTGGAAAAGCGCGACCCGAAGATGATCCGCAAGGCTTTCCCGGCCATGACGGCGATCGTCGACCGCTATTTTCGAGCCGAGGTGGAAGGCATGGAGCATTTCATGGACAATGCCAGCATGCTGGTGAGCACGCATAACGGAAGCTTTGCCACGCCGGATCTCTTCTGCCTCATGGTTTCATTCTGGAGAAGGTTCGGGCTGGAAACGCCGGGGTACGGGCTGATGCACGGGGCTGCGTTTCACATCCCCTTTCTTGGCCCGTTCCTCACGAGCATGGGCGCCATCCCGGCCAACAGGAAGAACGCGAAAACAGTTCTCGATGCCGATTTTCCCATGCTGGTGTGTCCGGGCGGCGACATTGATTCGCTCAAGCCGTTCAGCAAGAGACACCGGATATGCTTCGGCAACAGGCGGGGATTCATAAGGACGGCTATCGAGCACCAGGTTCCCATCATTCCCGTTGTCAGCGTGGGCGCGCACGAAACACTGTTCGTGCTCAACGACGGGCGCCGCCTTGCTCAGCTCACGGGAGTTGCAAAGTATTTCCGGATCAAGTCCATCCCCCTTGTCCTGTCATTCCCCTTCGGCCTTACGCCGGCGGGCATTCCGTCCATTCCGCTTCCCTCTAAAATCCGTATCCGCATCCTGCCGAAAATCGAGCTCGACGAGTCCCCCGGCGCCGCGAAAGACCCCGCGACCGTGGAGCGCTGCTTCGAGCACGTTCGGTTTAAAATGCAGAGCGCGCTCGACGATCTTGCCTCCAAGCGCAGATGGCCCATCCTGGGTTAACCTAGCGAAACGCTGCGGCCAATAACCCGTAGTGCGGCCCGTCAGGGCCGCGTTGGCGGGGCTGAAGCCCCGCACTTCGGCCTAGGTGGGGGGCCGGGTCAGGAATCGCATGAGATGGAAGAGGGTCTCCTCGGGCCGCTCGATCATGGGCATGTGACCGCACCGGCTGATGATCACCGTACGCAGGCGGCGAATGCTGTCGAGGTGCTGCAGTGTCGATGACATGGACGTGAGCTTGTCATGGTCCCCAATGAGGGCCAGAACGGGAACATCGAGATCGCGAAGCTGTTTCGAATAGTCCTTCTGCACCGCGTCCCGGCACAGGTACATTCCCACGCGCACAAAATCCTTGAAGTTGGGATACCCGGGCGCGTCGCGCACGGACGACTCGCGGAACCAGCGAACGTACCTGTTCTCGTCTTCGTTGTCCACGAACACATTGCCCAGGATGAAGTTCGCTCCCAGCATGAGGAACGTGTAGAGAATCTTTTCATGAAGCAGCGCGCGTGAGCCGATCCGCATCCAGGAAGGCAGCGGGGCAAGCCCGGCCGCGCAGATAAGAGCGAGCGAGTCGACGATGTCCGGCCTCTTCAGCGCCGCGGCGATGCTGACGGCCCCGCCAAGAGAATGGCCTACGAGCGTTGCGCGGCGAATGTTGCGGCGCTCCAGGAAATCCAGGAGGTGGTCCCGGAGAAACTCTATGCCGTAGGAAGAAACCCGGGGCTTGAGGCTCCAGCCGCAGCCCACGAGATCCAGCCCCACGACACGGTAGCTGCCCACGAGCTCGCGCACCACGAACTCCCAGTGCGTGGCATTGCCCCCGAGCCCGTGAACAAAGACCAGCGTTCGTCCCTCGCCCTCATCGAAAAACACGGTACGGTAGGGGTCCCTGGCCCTCCACTGCGGCAGGGGAAATGTGGTTGAACGGCCGATGCCCAGAAATCCCGCGGATTCGTCCAGGGGATCGCACCTGATCGGCACCCTCTCGACGCCCGGTTCGAAAAACCTGCCTTGAAAAACATTATCCTGCAGCTGCGGTAGAACTCTCGAGCTCATATCAATTCTTTTCAATTTTCATGCCTGCCAGTTTAAGGTTGTCAATTCACGCAACGCCAACAGGGCGTGTATGAAAATCTCTTACCTACTGACATCTTATCATACAACCGGCTTTTTGCAAAAAATTGTTTGCCTGTCTTATCGTGAGACGTGACCGTGCCATGAAATAGTTACCTGGTTTTCACGCAAAAACGCATGGTTCACGGTCTGACCCCATCCTTATACGGATTTTCAGAAAGAAAGCAATGGGCGTGGTTTAGCCGTCTTTTCGCATCTTCGCGACTATTTCGTTGAGGGCGCCCTCCCAGTATTGGGTGGGGACCTGGCACGTGCCGACCTTCTCGTGACCGCCGCCGCCGTGCTTGAGCATGAGCTTGCCCACGTTCGTCTTGCTGGTGCGGTTCAGGATGCTGTGGCCGCAGGTAAAAACCACGTTCTGCTTTTCCCTGCCCCACATGACGCGAACCTCGATGTTCTGCTTCGGGTGAAGGGCATAGACCACGAACCTGTTTCCGGCAAAGATCGTCTCTTCGTTCATCAGGTTGGTAATGATAACGTTGTCCTGCATCTCGCAGCAGCGATGGAGCATTTTAATAAACAGCTCCTGCTGCTGGGAATAGCGCTTGCGCCTTTCCACCACGTCCGGAATCAGCAGGATATCTCCCACGTTCTTGGTCCTGCAGTACTGGATCATGTCTTCCATGAGCTGGTAGTTGCTGACCCGGTAGTCCTTGAACCGCCCCAGCCCCGTGCGAGGGTCCATGATGAAGGAAAGAAGAATCCAGCCCTGCGGGTTCAGGACCTCCTCGCGCGTCAGGTTGCCGGAATCGCTCTTGTTCACCGCCTCGAGCAGCGGGATGAGCTTCTTTCCGAAGGTCTTCTCGCCCCCGTAATAATCCCAGATCACCTGGGCCGCGCTGGGCGCGGGGCGGCAGTCGCCCTGGAAATTGAGCTTCTGGTTCCTGAGCCGGTCCTCCTCGCTCGCGTGGTGATCGAACCAGAGCCCGACGCCTGCAACGTAGGGGACATTGGCAAGGACGTCGTCCTGCGTTACTTTCACCTTCCCGTCCTGAACATCCTTGGGGTGCACGAACAGGTACTCGTTCACGACTCCCTTTTCCACGAGCAGCACGGCGCACACCAGGCCATCGAAATCAGAACGCGTCAGTAGTCTCATCGAAGCCCTCCTTTCTCCGGGCGGCGCCCCGGCACGCCGGTGAGAGAAGTTAACATTACAAAATTGATGTTATGCATTTTTTCCGGCAGAAATCAAGAGCGAATCTACCTGATGACAAAAGGGTGGATGTTGATCCTGTTGGCCAGGGCCAGGGCGTCCCCGGCCGTTCCCTGGAAAACCTCGAAAGCCCAGGTTGCGGCCTGGTCGGCAGGCTGCGTGCTGTCCATGAAGTCGATCGCGCTCCCGCCGTCCGTGAAGAGCGCGGCCACGTGCACCGAGCCGGTGTGCTTGATCACGTACCAGTCATCGCCCAGCCCGATGATGCCGTTGGGCAGCGGGACGTAATGCTTGCCCTCCTGGAAAATGAACTCGTCGAACCCGTAGTCGACGAGCTCGTTTTCAAGCAGGCCCGGCGAGTACACGACCCTGTCGAAGGTCCGCGGAAAGCTCACCCTGAGCGACCTTCCCGTGAGGCCGGACACCGCGGAAAAGGATACAACCACCTGGTAGCGCGTTTCCTCTCCGCCGAACGACGTGTCATACCAGGTTGTTTCAATGGTCCTGTTGCTCGCCTCGGTCTCGATCGTCATGGGCGGGTCCACTTCCGGCGGCGCCTCGGGAAGCGGCGGGAACTCCAGCTCTTCCACGTCGCCGGCCATGATGTCGACGGCCACGTAATTCGTCTCCAGGCCGGCCTTGAGCTCCGTTACAACGTACCCGGCGATCAGGTCGGCCTCGTTGCTGTGGCCAAGGGAGTAATTGATCTCGCCTACCCACGGGTTGATCCCGGACGCGTCGGAAACCTCGGCCAGGAGCAGGTGGCGCCAGGCGTCCCGCATGGAGCCGCGGTAAGCCGAGTAATCCACGCCGAGCGTGTCCTCCGTGTAATCGAGCAGCACGTCGGCTGCGCGCAGGTTGATGCCGGTTCGGATATTCGCGGTCCTGACGTCGTTGTCCCTCTCGTTCCCCGACCATGGCGTGACCCCCATGCCGCCCATCCACCTGTGAATGCCGTCCGTGGAGCCCGGCTGCCACGTGCCGTCGAGCACCGCTCCCATCTCCGGCTGTTCGATGCCCTGCCCTTTCAAGTGATTCACGTAATCCTTGATCGTCGTGACCTTGTAGCCTTCGTCCTCGAGCGCCTGGAGCTGCGCCCCGTATTCATCCATCCTGGCCGGGCTGTAGCGGAACAGGTCGCCGAAATAGGGGTCCAGGTCCGCGGCAACGGCAAGCTTCTCGCCGTCATCGAAAAACGCCCAGGCCACCGTGATGCCGCTTTCAGGATCCACGCCGCCGGGGCCCACGACCACGTCCGTGCCCCTGAGCGTGTAATAGGGCCAGATCACGGTATCTTCGCCTCTCACGTACTTGAAAAGATTCTTTGGAAACACGCCGATCTCATAGCCGTGATCGCTCATGAACGCGTGGCGGCCCTCCCCGAACTGCCCCTCCTGGTTGAACACGACCGTGGACAGGGGAAGACAGTTCTCCTCGAACACCGAGGCCGTCATCTGCCAGCTCATCTCCTGGTCGTACGTTGGAAAAGCGAGATAAATCTGGGCGGAATAATGGAAGCTTATCAGCGAGACCTGGCCCCTGTGGGTCAGGACCCGAAGCTTCTCCAGGTCGTCGGGAAAACGCTCGGCCATGATCTCGACCATGTAGGCCTGAAGCTCGATGTCGACTTTCCAGTCCGGGTGGGCCAGGTAAAAGTCCAGGACGGGGACAAAGCTTTCGCGTATGATCAGGTCCTCGGTCGCCCTCTCGTCGTAGTCGCAGAAAACGGGACAGAACCCCTCCAGCCCGCCGGCCACGTACTGGACGTTGAAGTGCAGCATCTGCAGGGCGAACTTTTTCAGGTCCGGGTCCACCTCGTCCTCGGGAACCACCGGCACGCAGCCCGGCCCTTCGCCGTCATCCCCGGCAATGTCCCCGGCCGGCTCATCCTCGACTGCATCGGTTCCATCGATCGTGTCCGCGGCGTCCGGCCCGGCATCCTCCTGCGCCACGTCGGCGGCGTCCGGCCCCTCACCGTCCTCCTCGCCGAGGTCGTCGTCTTCCGGCTCGCCCACGGCCTCCGCGTCCCCGCCTTCATCGTCCATGACATCGTCCTGCCCGTCGCCCTGCGTTTTCTCGTCGCATCCGCAGCCCGCCGCGAAAAATACCGCCAGGGCCAGGATTGAAAAAGAAACTGATTCAATTTTCATTCATACACCATGATGCCGATGAGGTTGCGCTCAATCTCGGGCCACCCTCCCGGGCCGACTGAGTTGGTCTCCTCGTAGTGGTCGCCCGGGGCCTCCTCGATGTAGGCGCCCGGGTGGGCGAGCTCGTAATCGTAAGAAGGGATAATATAACCGAGGAAATCATTGGTCGTTCCCCAGATCATGGGAAAAGCGGCCTCGTTGCCCGCCTGCTCGGGGTCTGTGAGAAAGTCGAAGAGGTACGGCGGTCCCGGCGCCCGGGACAGGTCGGGCGGGTTCGGGTTATCCGCCCTGGAAAGCGTTCCCCGCTCGATCACCCAGTCATAGGCGCATTCGGGCGTGTGCGATCCGTCGTACCCGCCCACGGCAAGCTCGGGCGTGAGCTCGCCTGGAACTAAAATCGCCTGGGCCGGCCCGATCCTCACCCACGACACTTCGGTCGTAAAATGCGGCAGGTTGCCCTCCCTGATGGGCTTTGTCCTGTCGAACCCGTAGTCGGCCCTCCTGTGGACGTGAAACACGTCGTTCAGGATCATGGCATGGTAGCCGTAGTTCTCGATGACGAGGTCCACGTACTTTTTCCTGAACTCTATCGGGATTTTTTCCGTGGGCCCGGATTCGCTCTTCATGGCCTCCAGCGCTCCCACCGCGATGTTCTCGCCTATGCACTGCACCTTGCCGAAATCCTTCCGGTCCTCCACCCAGATGTTGCCCTCCAGGTCCTCGCACTCCACGTCGCTGGGGCAGCCGATCTGGCTCCCGAGCGCGCCCTGGATGAAGATGGCGATCCCGCCCACGCCGTCCATGTCCGTCCCGCCCCTGTGCACGCCGTTTTCAATGCCCTCCCTCACGTAATGGGGGTAGTCGGACGTGATGCTGTGATTGTCGCCGCCCATGCTCTCCGGGTGGCCGGCCCAGTTGACGAGCGTTGCGATCGTGGACTCGTCAGCCGCGTCGATGAACCTTACAGTCGTCAGGTTTTCGATTATAACAAAAGGGTCCCTCCCGTCGAGGCTCACGTTGCACACGCCCCTGTCCGGGTGCGCGGGAACGCCCGCGCTGAACGCCGCGGTTGCCGGCACCATGTTGTCGTACGCCTCGCGGATGGTTCCCGCGGCCTTCTGCCTGACCATGTCAATGGTGTCCTGGTCCCAACCGGCCATCATCTCGTTGAACCCCCATATGCCGATCACGTCCGGCGCCTCGTGGTCGTGGGTCCCGTGCACAATTACGAAATCAATATCGAGATCCGCCACGTCTTCCCTTATGTCCTCGGCGTCGTCCCAGAAATACCCCACCAGGTCGAGAGCGACAACGGCGATGGTCGTGGATTTCCAGCGCAGCACCACGGTCCTGGCCCACAGGTCGTCGTGCACGTCGTTGGCGGGCCGCGCCATGCCGAACCCCGCGATCCACACAAAATCCCACTCCCCGTTCTCGTTGTTGTCGTGCCACACGTCATCGCCGATGGGCGGGGGCTCGAAATCCCCGTTCTCGTTGACGTCCTCGATCGTGTCCTTGTCGGACAGGTCGGGCGTGATAGCGGCCTTGGCCGCCCCTGCCATGAGCAGCTCCTCTCCCTCGTCAAGGCACGTTTCCGCGCCCGGGCACATCTCGTCCGGCTCGACGGCCCTGGGGTCGGGCCCCTCGCTTTTCTCGTCGCAGGACAGCAGAAAAACCACCCCCAGCAGCGGCAGGCTCAGGGATAACCTGGAATACATGCTCACCTCATAAAATGATAACAACTTTTTTAATTGCATATTCAGGTGCATTGATTATACTCGTCATTATAGGGTGAAAATGAAAAAAGCAACAGGTGGGCGCCTTATGAAACAGCAATCGATCACGGCGGCGGTTTTTTCGATCCTGCTCGTCACCTCCCTGGCTGCTCCCGGCGCTCGGGCCGAAACCTGGACCTACGTGCGCACGGCCGAGCCCATCGTTTTCCTCGAGGGGCACGCAACGCCCGCATCGTCGTGGACTTCCATCGCCTTTGCGGAAGACGCGAGCTGGACCCGCTCGGATGCCGGGTTCGGGATAGGGTACGGCGACGACGACGACGCAACGGTGCTGGGCGACATGTCCGGCAATTACCTCACCGTATACGTTCGCTACCACTTCACGGCCGGCCCCGAGGCTGCGGGCCTCGTGGGCCTTCAGCTCGAAGCATTGTTCGACGACGGGTTTGCCGCGCAGCTCAACGGCGAGGAAATCGCCCGCTCCCACCTTCCCGCGGGCGCGCTCACGGCGGACACGGCCGCCACGTCCCACGAGGCCGCGGACGGCGCCGAGACGTTTTTCATCGACCCGGGCCTGCTCGTGGAGGGCGGGAACGTTTTCAGCGTGGAGGTGCACAACACGAGTCTTTCCAGCTCGGACCTTTCGTTCATCCCGACCCTGTCGGGCTATAACGAGCCGCCCGTGGACGCGCGCATCACGCGCGGGCCCTACCTGCAGAACGTGACGCGAAGCTCGATCGTCGTTGTCTGGGAAACCGACAACCCGGTCATGAGCGAGGTCAGGTACGGTACGACAACGGACATGGAGCAGGCCGCGGGGGACCTCACGCCCAAGACCCGGCACGAGATCGCGCTGGAGGGCCTCGAGCCCGCCACCGACTACTACTACCGGGTGGAGTCCGCGGACCCTCCCTCGGACCGCGGGCTCTTTACGACCGTGGTCAACACGGCCGATCCTTTCCGCATCGCGGTGTACGGGGACACGCGCTCCAACCACGACGATCACCGCGACGTCATGGACAGGGTCGTCCTCGAAGCGCCCAACCTGGCCCTGCTCAACGGGGACCTCGTGGGCAGCGGCGACGATGAGGGCCTGTGGGTCACGTTCTTCGACGTCGAGCAGGCCGTTCTCATGACCTTCCCCCTCTACCCCTGCCTCGGCAACCACGAGCAATCCGGCGACCTTTACGTGGAGTATTTCGTGCTTCCGGAAAACTCGCCGTCGGCCGAGCGCTACTACTGGGTGCGCTATGCCACGGCCGCCGTCATCGCCATCGACCTTTACACGAACAGTTTCAACACGTCGAGCGACCAGTACGCGTGGATCGAGGAGACGCTGCAGGCAGCCTCGGACAACCCGGGAATCCGCCACATCCTGATCGAGCTGCATCACGGGCCTTATCACTCGGGTAGCCATGGATCCAATGCATCGGTGCGAAGCGATCTTGCCCCGCTTTTCGAGGCGCACGGGGTGGACATCGTGTTTTCCGGCCACGACCACTGCTACGAGCGCGGCACGGTGGGCGGCGTCAAGTACGTGGTCTCGGGCGGCGGGGGCGCGCCGCTCTACAGCATTGACGGTGACTGGTGGACCGAGGAGTCCGAGTCCGTGCTCCATTACTGCATCCTGGACATCCACGGTCCTCGCCTCGAGTTCACGGCAAAGCGGCTGGACGGCTCCACGCTGGACCATTTCATCCTGGGCGAGGACGTGAACGAATGCACCGGCCCCGCAGACTGCGACGGCGAGGCTCACGAGGACTGCGACGACGGCGAGCTCGGCGGGTGGGAGTGCGTGCTGGGCGGCTGCATCTGGAACTGCGTTGCCGAGGAGCCGCCCCCTCCCGACGAGGACGGGGAAGAAATCCCCGAGCCGCCCGACGGCGCTTCCCCTGACATCGCCGAATCGGCGGACTCTCCGCCCGACGCAGCGGCGGACGATGACATTGCCGCCCCCGACCCGCCCGATGACGGATCGCCGGACGGCGGGGGCGACGCGGGAACCGGCGAGCACACAATGGGCGGCGGCTGCGGCTGTGGCTTCGCCGCCTGACCCCCTGTTCAAGGCCCGCTGCGATCCCGGCAAGCCGCGCCAGCCCGCCTCTTACCCGCCGCTGTTGGCGACAAAGATCAGGTCCTCGCAGACGCTTGGCGTGAGCATTTCAGACGTTGAAGTAACTAATATCGACAGCCCCGGTGGTTCAAACATGCCTAGGATTGCGATATCATCAATGTTCAAAAGCTTCATGATATGCAACCGCATTGACCATCCCTGGATGCTGATCTGGACATTATAACGGGTGGGTCAAGAGGGTCAGGGGAGCCATCAATATTCGCACACACACATCCTTTTCTGGTAGGTATTGCTGCTCCATACCGAACCGCAGTTCTGGTTTTGACTGCTGCTTCGCGTCGTGCATCGCATATCACCGCTATAAATATGACGGTACGGACAGTAGGCAGAAGTTCCGGACGTTGAATAACAGGCGTTATCCGTATTGAAATGAAGGCATACGGAGCATGATGAATCGTCGTTCCAGTTCGCGGCAACGCAGCCTCCATGGGTGCTGCAAGCCGAGTTACAGCTCTCATTGAGCCCGGCCTGATGCCAGCACGCCTTTTCACCCTGTTCCGCGCATCCTTCGCACCCGTCATCGTAAAGCCATCCCCCGCAAGTCAGACAGGCTCCATCCACGCACCTGTTGCTCGATCCGGTGCATTTGTATTCGTCGCTGCCCCAGAGAGACGTGAGATCCTCGTTGCAGAATCCCGTTTCGTCGCACCCCTTGCACGTTGGACAGCCGTGATGTCCTGAAACGTAAAACGTACAGGTTCCTTCATTGCAGTAGCGGCACCCCACGTCTCCGGCGGTACAGCCCAGAGCCGTGGCAGCCGAAAACTCGGCCGTTTGCTCTACACATAAAACACTTGTAGCGCCCTCGCAGGAATAGCATTGGCCACAGAAATGCTGGCCGGAGATAAAATACCCGCATTCAAATGCATCACCTTTGCAATATCCCGTCCCGCATCCATCTGTTTCACATTCGTCATACAGATCTTCGGTCTCGTACTGAAAGTTCTGACCAAAACCTTCAGGTTCGGCCTCCCCGCATACCGACAAGAGCTTACAGGTTCCGCTCCCTCCCTCGCAATAAAACCCGTCTTCGCAATCCAGGCCCCTGATGCATTCGCCTCCCGGTTCTTCTTCATCGTCGTATTCCTCCGGCTCCGGGTCCGCGTATTCGCGCTCAACAACGTCCAGGTCGACGTAGTCCTCTGTTGGCACGTCAAAATCAACAGGAGCTTCGCCATCAACAGGAGCTTCGCCGGCATCTCCGGAGCCATCCGTCGGCAAGGATTGCTTCTCCAGCCCTACTATGATTTCACAGGCGGAGAGAAAAAAAGACAACAGGCAGGATATCACAATGGGCGTGTATCCGGCAGTGTACATTTGGCCATATTCCCTGTTGCCTCGAAGTGGAAAAAAAAATATAAGCACGTATCCCTTTCAATTTCAAGCGTTACGAGTCCGCTTCATCGACGACATTATGGAAAACAGTCTGGAACCTCGCTTGGATTATAGGAAGTTTCATCGAGCTTTTCCCCGCTCCTTTTTATCATGAACTCTCTACTGGAGGCTGTCAAGGTCAAGGTGCGGGCGTGTTAAGGTGCGGGCGTTGATGGGCGCGACAGGAGGGAGGAATGGCGGGGTGAGGGTGCGCGCGGCATGAAACCCGAGCCTGCCTTCCTCGCGAAGCGAGGAAAGTAGGGAGTTTTATTCCTCTCAGGACTCCGACCGAAGGGAGGAGCATTGCCGATAGGGCGCCAGGAATAAACCTCTGATCACGCCCGGGCCGCGGCTCCCCCGGACGGGGACGTGTCCTCCGCAAACACGACCTTCTCTTCCTTTTCGTCGAAGCCGACCCTGATCCTGCTGCCCCGGCCGAAGCGCTCCTGGATGAGCATCACGCTCAGGGCGTCCTCGATGTGGCGGCGGATGGCGCGCTTCAGCGGCCTGGCGCCGAAATCCGAGTCAAAGCCGATCGTTGCAAGGTAATCCTTCACTCCCTTGTCCACGATGATCTCCATCTGCCTGCCGGCCAGCCTCTTTTCAAGCCTGGCGACCTGGATATCCACGATCTTTCGGATGTCATCCCTGTCGAGCGACCTGAAGACCAGCCACTCGTCCAGCCTGTTGAGGAACTCGGGCCTGAAGGTCCTTCGAAGAAGGGGATCGAGCTTTTCGCGCAGCTGTGCCGTGTCCTTGTCCGAGCTGCCGTAGATCACGTCGCTTCCGATATTGGACGTCATGATCAGGATCGTGCTGCGGAAGTTGACCGTCCTCCCGTGGCCGTCCGTGAGCCTTCCGTCCTCCATGACCTGCAGCAGGATGTTGAACACGTCGTTGTGCGCTTTTTCGATCTCGTCGAGCAGGATGACGCTGTAGGGCCGCCTGCGCACGGCCTCGGTCAGCTGCCCGCCCTCGTCGAAACCCACGTACCCCGGCGGCGCGCCGATAAGGCGGCTCACCGCGTGCTTTTCCATGTACTCGCTCATGTCGAGCCTGACCATGCTCCTCTCGTCGTCGAAGAGAAACTCGGCCAGCGCCCTGGCCAGCTCGGTCTTTCCCACGCCCGTGGGCCCCAGGAAAAGGAAGCTGCCTATGGGCCTCGACTCGTCGGCCAGCCCGGCCCTGCTCCTGCGTATGGCGTCCGCCACGGCCCTGACCGCGGCCTCCTGCCCCACGAGGCGATCGTGGATCCTGTCCTCCATCCTGATCAGCTTGTCCATCTCCTTTTCGAGCATTTTCGACACGGGCACGCCGGTCCACCGGGATACCACCTGGGCGATGTCCTCGGCCGTGACTTCCTC
>JBDRLK010000048.1:0-2414 GCA_043813155.1 Pseudomonadota bacterium
CGATCGAGGCGGACGACATCGTGGAGGAGGATGCGGGCATGGACGCGGCCGCCGACCCGACCGATGATGTGACCATGGACGCGGCGGACGACGCTGCCGGGGACGCAGAGGACGACGGTGATACGGATGACGACAGCGAGGCCGGATGCGGCTGCACCATGGTGATGTAGGACGCCTGAAACCAGAAACCCGAAACGCTTCTAATCCCTGAAATCCCTGATTTCGCGATCGATCGCTCGTTCGAACGCTCGCGCCCCGATGCCCGCGATGATCAGCAGGCCGAAGCCCATGCACGAAACAAAGAACAGCTGCAGGTAGAATCGGCTTGTGTCATCGGGAATTTCCCATCCCAGGGCGTAAATTACGGCCGAGCCGAGAAGGGCAAGGGCGGCCGCGGCCATCAGCGCTTTTCGTGCGAGCACTGTTTCTCCAAGAAACAGGGTCAAATGCCTTCCTGTCCACAGAAAGAGAAGGAGAGAGACAAGGGTGCAGATGTCGCCGGTTTTGAACATGATCCAAGCGATCCTGTCCTTGTCTCCGGCATGGACGATATTGTGGGCGAGTATCAGGTAGAGCTGGAACCAGAGGGAGACGCCGCGCCCCGCGAGCTGGGGAAGGGAGAAAACAAAAGCGAGCCACGCCGGGAGCCGCGCGCCCGACCCCGGGGGAACCCCCCTTGCCACGCCGACGAGACCGGCTGAATACAAGGCGGCCAGGATCAGGAGGGCCGAGGGTGCCAGCACGCGCACCCAATTGATCAGGGCCATCGCGCCCCGGTCCCGCGCCAGCAGGCCGAAACCCACGGTTGCAATCAGCGTCACGCCCAGGGCGGCCGCCGTGAGCTTGATCAGCCGGAAACCTCCGGCCGCTCTCCGGAGACTGTCCATGGCTTTCGAGCTCACCACGCCGCCTTCCGGAGGCGATCATGCAATCGATATTGTGATCTTGTTGCCATCTTTAGTTACGGGGAAAACCTGGGCCGGCTCTTTGGCGGGGCCGGACAGCACTTTCCCATCATAGCTGTAGGTTGATTTTGCCAGCGTGCAGCATTGAACCGTTGACGTTCCCGGTTGAGGGTCGATCCGCCATCCCGAGCAGGCGCACTTGTTCAGAAACGCGTGATAGCCGCCGTCGTCGCCGAGAAACAAAAGAATGCGATTGTCCATCCCGCTTTGCTCTATCCTGATGGCCCCGCCGGGACGGCCGAGCTCGGGGGCTTTTTCGAGATCGACAACGATTTTTCCATCCGACATTTTCCAGCAGCTGCCGTCGGCGGGAAGCCGGGTCACGCATATTCCGAAAATCCTTTTGAGTATGCTCATGAGCTCCTCTTCTCCCCAAGCGCGGGCAGGGGCGGCTTCAGCCGCCCATGCAGCTGCACGCGCTTTGGCATGCCTGCAGTACAACGGGAGCCTGAAGGCTGCCCTGCCCGGGGTATTATTGAGATGGCCTTAAATGTAAACAAAACACATGAACTTGGCAACAGGATTTTTTTTGTCGGCGCTGAGTGTTACCCGTCGGCTTTGAGTGCCAGCTCTTCCAGCAGTTCCCACCGGGCATAGGCCGCCTCCAACTCCCGTTCCAGTTCATCCAGCCTGGCCTGCATTCGTGCGATCTGCGCTCCTGCGGTCTTGTAGAGCTCGGGATCGACCATGGCGGCGAAAAGGTCCTGCTTTCGCACCTCCAGATCTTCGATGATGTCCGGCAGTTCCTCCCGTTCGCGCTGCTCTTTGAAGGTAAGCCTGCGGGGACCGGTGGGCACGCTGCGGGGTCTGCCCTTTTTGGGCTTCGGTTCCGGGGTTGATTCCTCCGGCTGGGGCCGCTGACGTAGCCAGTCGTCGTAACCGCCCACGTATTCTTCTACCCGGCCCGATCCTTCAAAGACCAGGGTGGAAGTGGCGACGTTGTTAAGGAGGATGCGGTCGTGGCTTACCAGCAGGACCGTCCCGGTGTACTCGATCAGCATGGCTTCCAGCAGTTCCAGACTTTCTCCGTCCAGGTCGTTGGTGGGCTCGTCCAGGACCAGCACATTGGACGGCCGGGTGAAGAGCCTGGCCAGAAGGAGCCGGTTGCGCTCCCCACCGGAAAGGGAGGTGATGGGAGCCCGGGCCTGGGAGGGTGAAAACAGGAAGGCCTGCAGATAGCCGATGACATGCCGCCGCTTCCCGTTCACCATGACCATATCGCCCTCGGCTGTAACGTTTTCCTGAAGGGTCTTGCTTTCATCGAGTTGAGCCCTGAGCTGATCAAAATAGGCAACCTGCAGGCGGGTCCCGTGTCGCACGGACCCCCTGTCCGGTTCGATCTCTCCCAGCAGAATCCGAAGTAGCGTGGTCTTGCCGCAACCGTTCGGTCCGATGACGCCGATTTTATCACCCCGCATGACGGTTGTTGAAAAATCCGTAATCAGGGGG
>JBDRLK010000049.1:0-5957 GCA_043813155.1 Pseudomonadota bacterium
AGAAGTTTCAATTTGGCTTTCCTCGCCCATTCTGTAGCCCTTGACTGATTAGCACTGAGGAAGGAGGGGCTGAGCTTGGTTTCCTCATATGAGAGATGTCTGGCCAATCTGTCCCCTTCATGTTCATGGTCCCCTGTACTATTGACGAGTCAGGAAGCAATCTGATAAATACGCGGGTAGGGGAGCCTTCAGAGGCTGTGTCGCAACCCCTATGACCGATGGGTGTCAACCAACATGCTGCAGTTGCACGCCCTTGGCGTGCCTGTATGTGGCGCCCCGAGGGGGCGCAGCCACAATTGCGACACGGCCTCTTTAAGCTCCCGCAAGCATTGTCTCCTCGGGCGGCTAAAGCCGCCCCTACCCACGTTTGGGGGTAAAAGGTATTTACGAGATGGCTTCTATTAACAGCATACCTGATAATGGAAAGGCAATGTTATCGGGTGAATCCTGTATTTTTTCGGGAATCGAGGGGAAAACGGCCGGTTTTACCCGGTCGAGGGCGGGACAAGGCCCACGCTCACGGCAAACCTGACCAGGCCCGCGGTGTTGTGAATATCGAGCTTGGTCATGAGGTTCGTTCGATGCGTTTCCACGGTTTTCACGCTGATGAAAAGATCGTCGGCTATCTGCGAGGATGTCCGGCCTTCCGCGATGAGCTGCAGGATCTCCTTTTCCCTGGGCGTCAGCCGGCCGAGCCTGCCACCGGGCGATTTCCCGCCTCCTTTTCCGGCAAACCGGGCCGTGTCGATTTTCTTTGCTATGGACGGCGAAAAATGTTTTCCCCCCTTCATCAGGCTGGAAATGGCTTCCACGATCTCCGATATGCCGCTGCCCTTGATCAGGTACCCGTCGGCCCCGGCCCTGACGGCCGACGTGACGTACTCCTCGTTGCCGTACATGGAAAGGACCAGAATTTTTGTTTTCGGCGCTTTTTTCTTTATTCTCTCGATGGCCTCGATGCCGCTGAGGCCCTCGAGGAAAAGGTCCATGATCACGAGATCCGGTTTCAGCTCGCACACTTCGCTCACAGCCTCGCCGCCCTCGGCCGCCTCGCCGATCACCTCCAGGCCTCCCTGGCTCCCGAGCAGGGCCCGAAGCCCCTCGCGCAGCACGGTGTGATCCTCGACAATGAAGATTTTAATCTTTGCATCCGGCATGCTCATTCTGCCCCCGCTTCAAAAGGAAGATCAACCTCCAGGCCGCATCCCCTGCCCGGCCCCGTGTCCCACGCGGCGCTGCCGCCCAGCAGCTCGGCCCTTTCCCTTATCCCGGCCATGCCCCTCCCCTCTTTCTTTTCCGCGGCCTTCACGTCAAAACCCTTCCCGTCGTCCCTGACCTGGATGTGCATCATGCTGCCTGCCATCGCGATGGCGATGTCAACGCTTTTGGCCGACGCGTGCTTCATGACATTGGTCAGCGCTTCCTGTACGATCCTGTAGCAGGCGATCTCCACCGCGGGCGGGATACTCCCTTCTCCGACCTCAATGCTCACGCTGACCCGGGCGCCGGCCCGTTCCTCGAATTTCCCGACAACGCTCTCCAGGGCGCTCTTCAGGCCGGCATAGTCGAGGATTGGCGGCCTCATCAGCTCCACGACCTGTCTGAGCTCATTGATGGCTTCATCGATCAGCCCGGCGCTTCGCTTCATCAGTCGTTGCCTTTCCCCGGCGTCAAGATCCCGTTTTCCGAGCAGCTCGATGTCGATTCTTATGGCCGTCATGGTCTGGCCCAGGGAATCGTGAAGCTCCCTTGCTATGGACTTTTTTTCCTCTTCCTGGAGCATGATCGACCTGGCCGACAGCCTGGCCAGCTGCTCCTTGCCCGCCTTCAGCTTTTCGTATGCCGCCTTGAGCTCCATTGTCTTGTCCCCCACTTGCTTCTCGAGGTTTTTGTTCAGAAAATCGAGCTCCTCCTTTGTCTCATTGATCTGCGCGAACAGGCTGTCCATGTTGTCCTGGGCCCTGCCGATCAATCTGCGGGAATAAACATAAATGCCGCCCGCCAGAACAAGGCCTACGACCAGGAAAGGAATAAAGAGCAGGAACGCACTATTTCTGATCTCCGAGCTATCGAATCCCACGAACACCTTGCCGTAGAGCTTATTGTCGATTTTCAGCGGAATCATGCTCCACGTAATAAAAGGACCGTCGTAGTGTTCCAGCTGCGCCTCATCACGCACGTTCACGATGGCGCCGTGCTCGTCCTCGATCAGGATTCCCACGAGGTGCGGCTGGATGCTGAAGCCCTGGATGTGCGTGATGAGCTTGAACGTGTCGTACTTCCACAGCACCGGGCTCGCGTACACTTCACGGCGAAGAAAGTTTGCCACCTCGCCGGCCAGGATATCGCCCTTGGACCTCGTCCCCTCCACGCTCAGGTAAAAATAAAGAAGGGGCGGAATAGTGGAAAAAATGAGCACGAATATGATCATGATGGGGAGCACTCTCGGGAAAAAGTACTCTTTCAGTCTGAAGGTTTCCGCCATGATCTATTCTCAGTTCCCCGCGCCCGCGTGCCCCGGCTGCACGGGAATATAACCCATGGTCAAAAGCGCTTCCTGCGCGGCATCGGTCCTCACGAAATCGAGAAAAGCCCCGACGCGTTCATCACCCGCGTCGCCGATGACCACAAAGCTCAGATCCTTGTAAAAGGGATACGTGCCCTTCTCGATGTTCCCGGCAGTGGGCGGCCGGTTTTCATACTCGAGCATCCTGATGAACTTCGATTCGCTGAACCGTACGATGCCCGCGTCCGTGATCCCGATGGCCCCGGTCGTGCCGGCCAGCGCGCTGATCATCTGCTGGTCCTTGAACAGGACCCTCCATTTCCCCGCCCTGTAGGCTTCCATGTTGATCCGGCCGAATTCCCCGATCACCCTGCCTATGGCCGCGTGCGAAGAATCTCCCTTTTCCCGCTGCAGCACGACGATGGGCGTGCCGTTGCCCCAGGCCTTCTTCGTGCCCATGAAGATGTCTTTCAGCTCCTGCCGCGAAATGGTGCGGACACCCGCGCTCGTGTTCACGGCCACGACAGCCGCGACCCTTGCAAGGGGCACCACGCGCAGGGATGCCGCGTTTTTTTCGCTCTGTTTCAAGGGCCTGGAAACCAGCGCAATGTCGATGTCCCCCGCCATGACGGCACTGACGCCGCCCGTGGAGCCGATGCTGTCAAAGACCATGACATTCCTGTCGGGATCGGCTTCCATGAATTTCTCCGCCAGAAGCCTGGTCACGGGAATGCAGGAGCCCGACCCCGCGATCCTGATCATGTCGCTCTTCTTCGCAGCGCCGCCCGGGCCGCGCTCTTTTCCTTTGCCGCTGTAAAGAACCATGGAGGGCTTTTCCTGCGGGTGCCTGCCGCCGCGCGCCATGCCCGCAAAGAAACCAATGGACCGGGCAACAACGAGCAGCGCGATAATCCACAGGATGATAACGGCCGGTGACAGGTATCTGAGCCGGCTCTTCTCTGTCCCCTTTTTCCTCATTGTCCAGTTAGTTGTACCATACCCATCTGTCGCGCGTAAACACCTATTTTATTGCCAAACGACACCAACCCTGATACTATCGCCGGATAAAATTGAGCAACGACGCAGAGAATAAACCGCAAAAGAAGAATTTTGCGAAATACGCGATGTTCGCCGCCGGACTCGTCTTTTCCCTGCTGTTTTTTTACTACGCGGCAAAAGACGTCGATTTCAGCAAGATTCCCGAGACTCTGGTCAAGGTCGACTATACGCTCTACGGCCTGAGCATCCTCCTGTACGCATTCTCCTTTTTCGTAAAAGCTTTCCAGGTCAGGGTCATGCTCAGCTTCAAGAAAGTGATCAGGACGCTTTCCGTTGTTTCTCCCATAATCATCGGCTATTTCTGCAACAACATCTTCCCGGCAAAAGCCGGCGAGGTCATCAGGACCACGTTGATCGCGAGAAAGCAGTCCCTGCCCTTCTGGACTGTTTTTTCCGCCACTCTGCTGGAACGAAGCCTGGACCTCGTGTTCGTGCTTCTCATCGCCCTGGGCACGTCTTTTTTCATCTCCTTTCCGCCCGAGGTGCTGATCTCGATCAGGAGCTTCGTTATTTTCCTCATCGTGCTCTACGCCGGGCTCATCACGCTCGCGGTGCTGGCCAAGAAAAAAAAGGGAGAAACGCCCAGGATCGTCGCGCGCCTCCTTCCGGAAAAAATCCGCAACAAAGTCAGGTCGACGATCGTGCGCCTCGCCGACGGGCTGTGGGCCGTGAGAAAGCCCAGGCCCCTCGCGGGCACGTTTGTCGTGGGCCTGGTTTTCTGGATCATCAACCTGACCGGCTACTACCTGAGGCTGCGCGCCTTTGGTTTCACGGTATCCCCGGCTGTTGCCGGATTTGTCATCGTGGTCGTCGGGCTGGGCGTGTCCATTCCATCCATGCCCTCCTATATCGGCGTGTACCACGGGCTCATCATCTTCGCCCTCGGATTCTTCGGCATCGGCAAGGACGAGGCCTTTTCCTTTGCCCTGTTCACGCACGCCCTCGACTTCGTCACCGTTGCCATCCTCGGCAATATCGCGATTGTCGCCGAAGGCCTCAGCCTCAAGGCGCTCAGGAAAACAGCGGCGGCTCCGCCGCAAGGCAACGACACGGAACAGGCTCAACAGTCGGATACCGAATAAAAGTCTTGAAGATGAAACCAATCGCCTTTTTCGCCGCTCTTATCCTCGGCCTGCTGCCGGCATCGTTTTCGCCCGCAGCGCCGCGCCATGATATCTGCGCCGATCTCGGACCTTCTCTGCCCGTGGGCCTATCGAGCTTTTCCGCTGCGGGCGACTGGCTCGTCGAGGCGCACGACGAGCACGGCGTGGCCTGGGGCCTCGTTTACATTTACCTCGTCCCGCCGGGCGAGGACATCGACGGGCAGCGCTGGTTCATCAATCACAAGGCCGAGGTCGCCCGGTCGGTCGGCGCCATCCCGGTCTACACGTTCTACCAGATCCTGCACATCGGCCGAAACGCCGGCCTCACGGGAAGCGAGCCCGAGATCGTCCGGGCCGTCATGGAGGACGGCTCCCTCATGCGCGCCTATTTCGACAATTTCGTGATCGTGCTCCAGGCCGCGGCCGGCATCGACCCGCCCGTGATCGTCCACGTGGAACCGGACTCCTGGGGGTTCATGATGTGGGCCATGGGCGTCGAGGGCAACGGCGACGCGACGTCAATTTTCGCGCAGGTGGACGGGTCGGGCCACCCCGGCGCGGCCGGGCTTCCTGACAATGCCGCCGGGCTCGGCCGGGCGCTCGTGCACCTGCGCGACACTCACGCGCCGCACGTGCGGCTCGGGTGGCACGCGTCGAACTTCCGCGTGGGCACGCGGCCCGAGGTGGTGACGTCGTTTTTCGCGGGCATGGGGGACTGGGACGTTCTCTTTACCGAGAACCCGCACAACGAGGCGGACGAGAGCAGCTGGTGGGAGCCCTGGGACGAAGAGCTCACCAACACGAACCTTGCCTGGTTTGATTCGGTCACGGCCGGGGCCGGCGTCCCCATCCTTCTGTGGCAGCTGCCCATCGGCACAACGGACTGGCACCTGCTGGCCGACCCGGGCGACCGCTCCATGCTCGAGCGCTTCGCGGCGGCCGGCGTGGCGGGTCTCCTGTTCGAGCACCTGGGCGAAGGCGACCCGGACCAGTTCCGCGGCGAGGGCGCGCTCGGAACCGTGCCCCCGGCCGAGACCGGGGCGGGCGGAACAGCCGCGGACATGCGCGGCCGCCTCGCCGCCTACTCGGCCGATCCCCTTGCCTGGCCCGAAGGGTCCCCCTGCCGCGTGGGCGGGCCAGCGGACGTGCCGGATATTGCCGACATCCCGGATTCCCCGGAAATCTCCGACCCGGCCGAGGCGCCGGGTGAAGCCGGCCCTTCCGACGCGGACAGCGAGCTCGATACAGCGCTTGACAGTGCCGGCGACCTCGCGGATAGTATTGATGAT
>JBDRLK010000050.1:0-2573 GCA_043813155.1 Pseudomonadota bacterium
GATTTTATGCTATGATGATGGACAAGACGAAAGGCAGCAGGATGAAGAAACAAAACAAGGAAAAAGTGGAGATCAAGGAAGGCCGGGAGTACGTGGGCAAGACGATCGTGGGCGGAAGGCCTCTTCGCAGGCCGAAAAGAATATTGTCGATCCCCGTGGGGATAGAAAAAGTTCTTTACAAGGCCGCCGTCGACCCGGCGTTCAAGAAGCTCCTGGTCGCCGACAGGATGAAAGCCGTTGAATCGGAAAGCATGGGGCTCAGCCCGTCGGAAGTGCTGATCTTCAGGAACGTATCCGACAGCGCGCTTCGCACCATGATCGGCAGGATCAGGCCGAAAAAGCACGGCAGGAGAAAGCTGATGAAGGCCGTGGCCGCCGCGGTGGTGACACTGGCAACCGGGACCGCTTCGATTTCCTGTGACGAAGGGCTCGGCACATCGGACGGCATATCCCCGGATGTTCCGATGGATTATTCTGATATAGATGTCGCCGGCGACATGGCCGATATTCCGGATGATCTGAACGACACGCTGGATGTGCCGGACGACGGGATGGATGTTGTCGGCGACACGGCCGACATCCCTCCTGATGTTGCCGATGAACCGGACGGTGAAGAGGCGGACGGTGAGGAAATGGACGGCGAAGACCTGGTGGAAGACACGAACGGGGATGCGGACGCCGGGGACGCGCAGGAAGACCCGGCCGGTGACGATGGTGTTGACGAAGACGCTGCAGGGGATGCCGGGGATGCCGGGGAAGACCTCTCGGATGACCCTGCGGAAGAAGGCTAGGCCATGAAAGACATCACGCTCGTCAACCTCAACATGCTCATCGTGCGTTTTGTCGACGCCATCGAGAGGGAGCTTCACGTGGCGCTGGGCCCTCTCTATCTGGTCTCCTCGCTCGAGGAGGCGGGCTTCAGCGTGGATTTCAGGGACTACCAGCTGTGCGAATACGAGGAGCCCTTTTCCCCGGAGAACCTGGCGGATTTCTGCAAGGACCCGGCCGACGTCATCGGCCTCAGCTGCATGACCAATCTCCTGCCCTTCACCCTCCTTGCCGCAAAGGAGATCAAGAAACGCTACCCCGAAAAGACCCTCGTGCTCGGAGGCGTGGGCCCGTTTTCGATCGAGCGCAGGATCATGGAAAAGTTTCCATGGATAGACCTCGTTGCGTATGGCGAGGGCGAGCGGAGCTCCGTGGCCCTCATGCAGGCGCTGAAGGGAAAAGGGGACCTGGCGCAGGTGCCGGGACTGTACTACAGGGAAAACGGCGGCATCAAGAGCACGCCTCCCTGCGACAGGATCGAGGACCTCGATGCCATCCCCGCCCCGGCCCTGCATCACATTGATTTCAAGCAGTACGCGGGCACCAACATCATCACGTCCAGGGGATGCCCCTACGCGTGCACGTTCTGCAGCGTTGCCCCGATATGGGGAAGAAAGCCCTTTTTCAGGAGTCCCGAGAGCATTGTAAAGGAAATGCAGGACCTGCACCATGATTTCGGCGTGGAGCTCTTTCTCTTCCAGGACGAGTTTTTCGTTTCCTCCAAGGAAAGGGTCATGCGGTTCTGCAATGCCCTGAAGAAGACGGGGCTCAAGGTAATGTGGAAAGCCTTTGCCAGGATCAATCTCACGGACACCGAGGTGCTCAAGGCCATGGCGAGAACCGGGTGCGTGGAGATCCGCTACGGCATCGAGTCCGGGTCGAACAGGATCCTCGAGAGGGTAAAGAAGGGTTTTACCATCGAGCAGGCAACGGAAGTCGTGTCCGAGGCTACGCTCTATTTTCCCAGGGTCGACTCGTTTTTCATATGGGGATTCCCCTTCGAGGAGATGGACGATTTCTACCAGACTATCTTCCAGATGATATCCTTCAGGCTCGTGGGCTCGAGGATTCTGCCCTCGCTCTTCTGCCTGCTTCCCCAGACCGATATCTACCGGGAGTACCGGGACAAGGTAAAGCTTGAATTCTACCCCGACCTCTTTCCCGAGTACATGCTGACCGGCCACGAGATATGCGATGACGGCAGGCTGCAGATGAGCCCGAAGCACAAGTACATTTTCGATTTCATCGAGGCCAACCCGGACCTTTTCCCCGGTTTCTTTCATATTGACCTCGAAAACAACATCCTGCCCAAGTTCGAGATTTTGCGGGAGCACGGGTTCTACCCTTCCAAGAAGAACGAGGTGAGAGAGACCGACTCCTGCGGCGCCCATTCACCCAAGATAGACAACGAGCTGGCCCTGGGGGCCATCACGAGGCCGTCTAAGAACTGAAGCTGGAGAGAGGGACCTTCCAATGGAAAAAAAGCCCGAAAAAATGATGGGAAAACCGCTTAAACAGCGCAGGGCAAAGATTGCCATCCCCGTCGGCGTTGAGAAAGTTCTTTACAAGGCCGCCATCGATCCGGATTTCAGGGGCCGCCTGCTCGAGGACAGGATGAAGGCCGTTGAATCGGCAGGCATGAAGCTCGGCCCGTCCGAAATGATGGTCATACGCAATGTCAAAGGCAGCGCCCTTCGGAAAATGATTGAGCATATAAAGCCGCGGAGGCACGGAGGGAAAAGAAT
>JBDRLK010000051.1:0-2081 GCA_043813155.1 Pseudomonadota bacterium
GCTCATAAGGGCCGAAGACGAGGGTCTTCTCAGCGAGCAGCTCAAGAATGCCGCCAGGGCCGTCGTCTCCCTGGCCGAAATCATCGACATGGGCTACAGGCTGCTCATCGTGCACGGCAACGGGCCGCAGGCCGGCATCGAGATGATCAGGGTGGAGGAATCCATCAACAAGATACCGCCCGTTACGCTGGATGTTTGCGTTGCCAATACGCAGGGCTCCATGGCGTATCTTCTCATGAAGGCGCTTTCCAACGAGCTTCTCAAAAGGAAGATAATGAAAGCGTCGGCCGCTGTCATGACCCAGGTCGTGGTGGACGCGAAGGACCCCGGCTTCAAGAAACCGACAAAGCCGGTGGGCCCGTTTTTCTCGAAGTACAGGGCGGAGAAGCTTCGCACGACTCACGGGTGGGAGATGATCGAGGACAGCGGAAGGGGCTGGAGGAAAGTGGTTTCCTCGCCAAGGCCGCTGGAAATCGTGGAGAGCGAGGCTGTCAAGGCGCTGCTCGCGAGAGACATCGTCGTGGTAGCCGGCGGCGGGGGCGGCATCCCGGTGGTGAAAAAGTCCGGGGGAAGGCTGGGGGGCGTGGAAGCGGTGATCGACAAGGATTACACGGCGTCGCTTCTTGCCATGGACGTGCAGGCCCACCTGTTCATTATCCTGACGGCGGTGGACCAGGTCTGCATCGACTTCGGAAAGCCGACGCAGAAAGCTTTGCGTAAAATCCCGGTGCCGGAGGCAAGGCGCCTCCTGGAGGAAGGCCAGTTCCCGCCGGGCAGCATGGGCCCGAAAGTCCGGGCCGCCATCGAGTTTCTCGAGGGAGGCGGCAGGGAGGTCATGATCACGAGTGAAAACAAGCTTCTCAAGGCCCTGAAAGGGGAGGCGGGAACCATGATCGTGCACGAGGGCAAGGCCGAGGACTGGGGCGGCCAGCAGGTCCTTTTCTGGTAATCTACAGGAACAAGGCAAGCTGGAAGGCGACGCCGTGGTCTATGTAGCGCTCCGCTTCCAGGTCCTGCGCCGGGGCTTCGGGATCTTTCCACCGCTGCCTTGCTTTCAGGATGTACTCCAGCGTCATGCGGGCGTGGATGCCGTCGAGGTACCAGTTCAGGCCAAGCGTTCCCCATATCTCCTGGCCCAGGTCGCTGTCCAGGTCCGCGTCGAAGTAATCGCCCCTGAGCATGATCTCCAGCATGCTGATGAACCTGTAGCCGGCGTGCAGGTAGGCGCCGTGGGACAGGGTTGGGTCGGGGGATACGGATGGGTACGTAAACCTGCGCTCCTCTTCATTATACAATAAAGAGGTGGCCCCGTCGGGATAATACAGTCTTCTCATCGCGTATTCGGCCAGGATAGTGAACTTTTCATTCAGGTACCGGACCTCGAAGCCGTAGAGGATCATGTTGGCCATCTCGTCCTTGAACTCTCCGATTCCGGTGTCGCGCCATGTGTACTGCGGCATGCCATAGTATATATATCCGCCAAGGGCCAGGCCTTTGACGGGCTTGACCAGGAACGTGAAAAGAACGTCCTTGCCCATGTTGTCGTCGCTCAGGTTTTCCCAGGTCGCCCCGGTGTAGCCATCGGCCATTTCCGGGATCGAGATATAATGGCTCGAGGGATCCATTGTTTTCTTGAACCGCATGCCGTTGAACACCCCGCCGATGAGTTCGAAATACTTGTGCCGGAACATTATTTCCAGGCCCACCTGGTGCCAGGGCGCCAGGCTCGACGTGACAAGGGGGTAGTCGATCGCCATCAGGCCTGACTTGCACGCGGGCATGAAATAGGTGAAGTCCGGAATGAACCTGCCGATGCGGATCTCGAGTCCCTGGGCCGGCATGACCGATACCCTGGCATCGAGAAGGAACCCGGCAACGTTTGCCATGTCGCCTTCGATGTAATAGCCGATTTTTCTGTTCCAGAAATTACCCTCGAGAATGAGGTCCATGCGGGCGAGCCGGAACTCGGTGTGCCTTGCGTCCGCCGTGTCGGCCAGGTCGGAGGCGGCCAGCTGGGCGTGCAGGATGCCGAAAAGCCTCATGTTGCCCCAACCCGCTTTCACGAGCGTAATGCCCTCTTC
>JBDRLK010000052.1:0-8776 GCA_043813155.1 Pseudomonadota bacterium
AGGCCGGCGGCGCCACGTACGAGCTGAGGCTGGCCGCAGCACCGGACGAAACCGGCGCAAAGCTTGCCGGCCTGAGCGGGATCGAATCCGCGGATTGCGTTGCGGGCGTGGAAAACCGTTTCGTGCTCAAGCTGGCGGCCGGCGGCGACCCTGCCGAAGCCCTGCGGGCCATCGTTGAAGCCGGTTTGGGGGTCCTCGAGTGGAAGCCGGTCGTGCTCAGCCTGGAGCAGAGGCTCGTGGCCGCTGTAAAGAAAGATGGAGGCAGGGAGTGAGCTTCAGGAACCCCATCCTGATCAGGGAGATCGACCACCGGATGAGGGACAATCGGACCTACTTCATCCCCATGGTCTATATCCTCGTGCTGGGCCTGGTCGTGCTCGCCGCCTACCTGATCAATGTCCAGGCCGCCGACCCGGTCTACCGGCCTGCCGAGGGGTGGGTCATCGGCAAGACCATCCTGCACCTGATCGCGTTCACGCAGATGGGCCTGATCATCCTGCTGGTCCCGTCCGTCAGCGCCGGGGCCATCACGGGCGAGAGGGACAGGGGAACGCTGTCCATGCTTCTCGTTACGCCCATGCCGCGGCGGCGCATCGTGGCGGGAAAGCTGCTCGCGCCGGTCCTGTACGTGATGCTTCTCGTGAGCACGTCCATTCCCTTCGCGGCCCTGAGCTTCGGCTTCGGCGGGACCGACTTGAAGCTTCTTTCCATCTCTTATCTCAGCATCGTAATAACGGCCCTGTTCCTGGCCTCGCTCGGGCTTGCCGTGTCCACGATCATGAAAAGAACCGTGCCTGCCGTGCTCCTGGCCTACGGCCTCGTGGCCGCCGGGCTCGTGGGATCGGGCGTGGCCGAGCTGATCCTCCACCTCTTTCTCCCTGAGTTCGAGTCCATTATCTTCATTTACCTCAATCCCTTCACGCCGCTCGTGCTCAACGCGATCGACCAGCCCGAGCTGGCCGACCATTTCGTCTTCTGGTGGATCACGCCCGCGGCCCAGCTCTTTTTCGGCATGATCTGCACGGCCGTGGCGGCCGTCAGGATTCACTCCATGCGTGAATAATAAGGAACAAACGGGAGGAAGAAAGGGAGGCTGAAGCCTCCCCTACCCGCTGCCCGCAAAAGGGAGGCTGAAAGCCTGCCCGCTGGGGGAAAAAGCGGTTGAAGGTTGAATTTATCCCTGCTCGGGAGTATATAGAGGCGCCATCATGGCCGAGATGGCAAAAGCGCGCGACCAGAGCAGGCTCGGCCAGCTTGCGGCCACCGCCATTTGCGGCAATGACATCACCTCCTCGTGCCTCTACGTCTCGGCCCTGGCGATCCTCCAGGCCGGGAAATGGGCGTGGGTGGTCCTGCTGATCGTGGCCGCGGTCCTTTTCCTGTACCGCGCAATCTACGCCGAGGTCGTCGGGGCCCTGCCGCTCAACGGCGGCACCTACAACGCCCTTCTGAACACCACGAGCAAGCGGATGGCGTCGATGGCCGCCTGCCTGACCCTGCTGTCCTACATGGCCACGGCCGTGATCTCGGCCAGCGAGGCCATGCATTACGTCCACTCCCTGTGGCAGGGGCTTCCTATCTCGGCCGCGACCATCATCCTGCTGGCCCTGTTCATGATCCTGACGATCATCGGCCTCGGCGAGTCGTCCCGCGTGGCCACCGTCATCTTCCTCGTTCACTTGACCTCCCTCGCGCTGCTCCTGGCCGCGGGCGCCGCCTGGGTGGCGTCGCACGGCGCCTCAATTTTCATGGAAAATTTCACCGCGCCGACCCCGGGCGGGCTGCCGCGGGCGCTCTTTTTCGGGTTCGCCGCGGCCATGCTCGGCATCTCCGGCTTCGAGAGCTCGGCCAATTTCGTCGAGGAGCAGGCTCCCGGAGTGTTCCCCAAGACGCTGCGCAACATGTGGATAGCGGTGAGCGTGCTCAACCCGGCCATGGCGCTCCTGGCGCTGGCCCTCGTCCCGATCGCGCACGTTTCCACTCACCAGGAGGCCCTGCTGTCCCACATGGGCCGGCTGGCCGGCGGGGGCTGGCTGTCGATCCTGGTCTCGGTGGATGCGGCCATGGTCCTGAGCGGCGCGGTGCTGACCTCCTTTATCGGCGTCAACGGACTGGTGCGGCGCATGACCCTGGACCGGTGCCTGCCGCAGTTTCTCCTGAAGACAAACCGCCGCGGCACGACCCACCGCATCATCATCGGCTTCTTCCTTCTTTGCGTCTCGATCCTGCTCATCACGCGCGGCAAGCTGGACGCGCTGGCCGGCGTGTACACCATCTCGTTCCTTTCGGTCATGGCCCTGTTCGCCCTGGGCAACATCCTGCTCAAGGTGAAGCGCGCACGGCTGCCGAGGCCCGCGCGCGCGGCCTGGCCTGCCGTTCTGCTGGGCCTGGCGGCGGTGCTCGCCGGGCTTGTGGGAAACGGCCTGCTCAACCCGGACTACCTGAAGGTGTTCCTGGTATACTTCGTCCCGACGGTCCTTGCGGTGTTTTTCATGCTCGGCCGCATCGGCATCCTGCGCGTCATCCTGTTCCTGCTGCGGTCCATCAGCGAGGCACTGAGCGCCGCCACGACGAGCGGCGCCAAATCCATCCGCGCCAAGATCGACCAGATCAACTCCCAGGAGTTCGTTTTTTTCACGCGAGGCGACAACATCGCCAACCTGAACCAGGTCATGCTCTACGTGCTGAACAACGAGCACACGAACCGAATCAGGGTGGTCACCGTGCTCAAGGAGGGGCAGGACCCGCCGGCGCGCCTCGAGCCTGACCTCGCATTTCTCGACGAGGCCTACCCGTCCATCCGCATCAATTTCGAAATCGTCCGCGGCACGTTCGGCCCCGGACTCATCCGGGACCTGTCCCGCAAGTGGGGCCTGCCCGCCAACTTCATGTTCATCGGCTCGCCCGGCGACAGGTTCCCCTTCCACCTCGAGGAGCTCGGCGGCGTGCGGCTGATCATCTGACCGGCCCTGCCGACCCAAACGCGGGTAGGGGCGACTTCAGCCAGTGACAGCCGCTCCCGCGCCCCCTCACAACCGCCGGGTCCCGCATTCCCGCCCACACGATAGTGTTGATCGCACCCGATCCCGCCAGAAACTTCATGAGCTCGGAAACGGGATCGCCTATCCTGACTTCGGCCTCCAGGGGCACGCCTGCCCTTCCGGCAGCTTCCACGTGCTTTTTCAGCGCGTGCCGGAGCCCCCCCGTGCTCCCGGCCCGGCCGCACTCATGGGAACCGGCCGGGCCGGAGTCACTGGTATCAGGAGGATGAATGAAGAGAAAGATCAGGCCGCAGTCCATCCGCTCGGCCAGGTCGATCGCATATCGCGCGGCCTCGTCCAGCACAGGCAGCGCGTCGAACAGGACCATGATGCTTCCAGCCATTGACTGTCCCCTGATCCTTCCGGGATCAGCTGATTGCAACGATAATGCCAAGGTCGAATAGCGCCGATTTTAAAGTGATATTGCGGTTATGCCGTGATATGGAACAGCCCGGGCAGCGTTGTATAATACAACAGTCTTCCTGTAAAAGCCTTAAATGCCTCGATCAAACAACCGATTGCACGACATGTTGTATAACGCATCGCTCATGGTGCATATTACAACAGTTTATTTGGTACAACGCCCCTCAAGTTCGGGACCAGCCTTGTAGCGAGGCCGCGGATGTGGAGCCGGATCGCGAGCGCGCCCGCAGCGCCCGAGGCAGGCGTAGCAGGGCTACACCGACGAGGGCGCGAGGACGAAAGCCGCAAAGTGCACCCCACGGAAGCCATTTCGTCTGGAACGATTTTCCGCTTCCGCAGGGACCCCGCCTCATTGCCCACAGGCGTGGCCGCAGCAGAGTGGTGGTCCCTGACTTGCGGGGCGCTGTACTAAGGGGCAGGGGCGGCTTCAGCCGCCCGTTCAACAACAACAATGGAACGGGAGGCTGAAGCCTCCCCTACCCGGAGCATTGATAAAATGGCTTCCCGGATATCTTTCATGGCGATCGTCTTCGTGCTCGGCGGGTGCGACGGGAGCGGGACAGCATCCGATTCCGGCAACGAAGAGACGGATGCTCTTTCCGATGACGTGCGCCGGGACGACGTTCAGCCCGGGGACGCGGACGCCGACGATCTCCCGGCCGGAGAGTGCGGCGAGCCCTGCGATGAGGACATTGACTGCGGCGACGGGAACCGGTGCACGGAAGACTTGTGCGTGCCCGACACGTCGTGCTGCCTCCACATCACGGCGACCAGGGATTTCATGGAGTGCGACGACGGCAACGCGTGCAACGGCAGGGACACCTGCATGGGCGGCGAGTGTTTCTCCGAAAACCCGGACAACTGCGGGCCCTGCGCCGAGGACCCGGACTGGGATTGCGAATGCGAGCCCCTGCCCGAGAGAACTTCCTGTGACGACGGGCTCTTCTGCACGGGCGATGACAACGAGTGCGACGGTGATGGAAGCTGCGTCGTCGTGTCGCCCTGTCCCGAGCACGAGGATATCTGCATGATGTATTACTGCTACGAAGACGAGCCCCACTGCCGCGAGGGGCCGAAGCCGGACGGTGGCGCATGCGGGGAAGAGGATCTTTGCAACAGCGGCAAAATATGCTGGGCCGGGAAGTGCCTGGCCGTTTCTCCCGGCTGCGCGGACCACGACCCCTGCACCGGGGATGCATGCGACCCTGAAACCGGCGAATGCGAAATACCCGCGCCGCCCATCCCCGATTGCGGCTATTGCGAAGAGCCCGGCACGTGCGATGACGATGACGACTGCTCGCAGGATTATTGCAGAATGATCGGCGAAGAGCTAGAATGCGAACATATCCTGGGACCGGATTGCCTGCCGGAGGAATAGAATGAGCGTGAAACCAAGAGCCGTTTTTTTCGGGACGCCTGATTTTTCAGTCCCGGCATTGAAGGCCGTTGCCGGGCTGGCCGAGGTGGTTCTCGTGTTCTCGCAGCCCGACAGGGTGGTGGGCAGGGGCAGGAAGCTCAAGCCTACGGCCGTGCGCAAAACAGCCGAGGTGCTCGGGCTCCCCGTGCGCCAGCCCGAAAGGCTCAGGGACGAGCACGTGGTCGCGGCCCTGAAGGACGCGAAGGCTGATTTTTTCTTTACCATTGCCTATGGGAAACTGCTGTCCGAGGAAATCCTCGACATCCCGCCGAAAGGCTGCCTCAACCTTCACGCTTCGCTCCTTCCCTGGTACAGGGGAAGCGCTCCCATCCAGTGGGCCGTCATGAACGGCGAAAAAACCACCGGCCTTTCCCTGATGCTCATGGACACGGGCATGGACACGGGCCCCGTTCTTGCCAGCCTCGAGATCGAAATCATGCCCGGCGAAACGGCCGGGGCGCTGCATGACAGGATGAGCGGCCTTGCTGCGCAGTTCATCGGCAGGGAGCTTCCGCGCTATCTTCGCGGCGAGATCGATCCCGTGCTTCAGGATGACGCACAAACCACGCTCGCGCCCATGCTGAAGAAAGCGGACGGCCAGATCGACTGGGACCGGCCGGCGCAGGCCGTCGTGTCACGGATCCTCGGCCTGAATCCCTGGCCCATGGCATTCTGCAATGCCGAAGACAAAACACTGAGGATCGCTCTTGCCGAGGTGGCCGAGGATATTCCCGAAGCGCTTCGCGACGCCGAGCCGGGCCGGATCCTGTGCGAGAACGACAGGCTCTTTATCAAGTGCGGCTCCGGCGCGATCAGGGTCCTCGAGTGCCAGGCCGAGGGAAGAAAGTCCATGCAGGCCGACTGCTTCATGAGAGGGTCGGTCCTGCCCGAAAAAGTCGATTAGCTGTTTTTTTTGTACACGCTGATTGCCCTGCTGTGGCCGCTCCAGGGAAGCGTGTAGACGTCGGTCGTGACGAGATCGAGGTTCGCCGCGTCATCGGGCACGGGGTCCCTGCCCGCGTGAAGCAGGAGCACCCTGCCGCCCGGCTCCACGAAGTTCCTGCCAAGCTCCAGCCACGCCGCGGGGCGCAGCACGGCCATGGACATTGCCGCGTCCGCGGCCAGGCTGCCGACCATCTCCTCGGCCCTGGCGGTCACCACCGCCACGTTGCCCGTGTCCATTTTTGCTGCAGCGGTTTTCAGGAAGGAAGCCTTTACAGGTGATTTTTCCACGAGCGTCATGGTCGACGAAGGGACGAGCGCCGCCAGGACGAGCCCCGGCAGGCCGTTGCCCGAGCCGATATCCAGGACGCTGCGGCAGCCGGCCAGGTGGTCCGCAATCCTGGCGCAGGCGTACACGCCCTTTTCAGCTATCTCCTCGACGGTCTTCATGCCGGTGAGGTGAAACCTCCTGTTCCACAGAAGGAGCTCGGCCACGTAGCCTGACAGCCTGTCCAGCCCTTCGGGAACACGGTCGCCCGCATCGAGAAAGACCTTCTTCAGGGTCCGGGAAATATTCGCGTTGTGGTCATCCATCCGGGGGCCCGAAAAGCGGGGCGCCGGCCCCGCGCTACAAACAGTTGGTGTGAACTTGATATCAATTCTAACCTCTGATAGAATTGTTTACAATCTCAATGAGATTTAAGAGTTTATATGTAACCGTTGCCGGAAGCGGAATCGCTGCCTGCGGCGCTGCTGTTTTCTTTTTTTTCAGGTCGGCCGATATCCTGACCGATCCCGGAGAAGGAGCGATCATTGTTTCCTTCATTGCGGTGCTGACCCTCTTCGCCCTTGCCGCTGCGTATCAGTTCGGGTCGCACATCGACTCCCAGATATCGAGAATCATCAGCTACCTGAAGCAGAGGTCGGGCAGCGCCATCAGCGACACGCCGCCGATCAGCTTTCCCGTGTCCTTCAATGAAATCGGCCGCCTGACCGCCACGCTCAACCGCCTCGCGAGAAAGCTGCGGGACGAGTCGCGCAAAAACGAGGAGGCCAGGGAGCAGATGAAAATGATCGACGAGGAAAAAAGCCACTTCCTGGCGACGGTGAGCCACGAGCTGCGCACGCCGCTCAACACGATTCTCGGTTTCACGCAGCTGCTGGTCGACGGCACGGAGGGCGAGCTGAGCGACTCGCAGCGTGAAAACATAAAAATCATCGGCCACAGCGGGCAGAACCTGCTTTCCCTTATCAACGACATCCTTGATTTGAGCGAGCTCGAGTCCGGCAGGCTCCAGATAGAGCCGCGGAAAGTGAGCCTCGAGGAGCTCATCCGCACGACCGTCAAGGAGGTCTCGGGACAGATCAAGAGGAAGCGGGCCACGATTATCGCCGACATCGAGCAGCCGCCGCCCCCGGTCTATGCCGACCCCAAGCGGGTGTACCAGGTTCTCATGAACCTTCTCAATAACGCCGTCAAATTCACCCCAAAGGGAGAGATCGTCGTAAAGACAAGGGAAGCCGGCGATTTTGTCGAAGTCGAGGTAAAGGACGCGGGGTATGGGATTTCACCCAATGACCTCCCCTACATCTTCCTGGAATTCAAGCAGGTGGGAAATCTTAAATCGAGGCGCAAGGGATCGGGACTGGGCCTGGCCATATGCAAGAGGCTCGTGGAATTCCAGGGCGGAACGATTTCGGTTCAAAGCACGCCGGGAAAAGGCTCGACCTTCACGTTTACGCTTCCTGTTTTCAGGGACCGGAACGACGCGCTGAAAAAGCCGCGGGAGGGAGGGGAACGCAAAGAACCCGAGGACCGGGACGACGAAGAAGAGGAAAGCACGCTGGAATAGTAAAACAGGAACATGGTGGAAGAAACGAAAAAAAGGAGAATGTATATGCCGCAGTTCCGGCCCCAGCTGTTTTACAGCTGGAGCGCCGCGCTCATCCTGGGTCCCGTTCTCGCCCAGTGTGTGGTGTACGCCGTTCTCTGCTTCGGTTTCGGCATGTGCCTGACCAGCGCCGTACCGTGGATCATGGTTGCCCTGATTATCTCTCCGGCGGTATTCCTGCTGCACTGGATGCTGCGCGGCATCATCAGGGAAGAGATGAACGACGTGCTGAAGACGATCGAGGACGGAGGCGCGGTGCGGTCGATACCCAGGGCCAAAATCAAGGCCTTCTACCTGTTCCCCAACAAAGTCTTCTGGGTCTCCATGTCGCTCATGGTCGTCCTGCTTCTTCCCGTCAGCCTCTTCAGCCTCAGGTTCATCGGCCCCGGCGCCTTTTTCAATCTCCTTTTCGTTCCCATTGCCTGCTACATGATGCTCTCCGTGATTTACTCGGTTGAAGCCAACAAGTCCATGGAGCGCATCAGCCAGTTTTTTCCGGCGCTTACGACGCCAAGGAAGATTACGGGCACGTTGAGCAAGTCGTTGACCATGAAAACCCTGCTGATCCTTGCGGGGTTTGCCGTTTCCACGTGCTGTCTCATGCTCATCTCTTCCCACCACGACCCGAACAAGGGCCGCATGGCGGGCCTGTCCCTGCTCGTGTGCGCCGTCATTATCCTGGTCTGCCTTGCCGCGGTCTGGTATTTCGGCAGGGTGGCCGGAAAAAACCTGAAGAAGACCAGCAAGGCCTTCAACGCGCTGTACTGGAAGAGGGAAAAGGAAAAGAAAATACGCGATGTCAGCCTGGCTTTCCCGGCGGGTATCCCCGCCGGCGATGTAAAAGCTCTGCTCGCACATTCAAAAGACCTGCTCCGCAGTGTCCTCGAAATGCGTGTGATGCAGAGCAATGCGCTGGATGGCCTGATGCAGAACCAGAAAATAAAAACACTGTTTATCGCCAGCATGAGCCATGACCTGAAGAGCCCGCTCAATTCCATCATCGGATTTTCGGAGCTCCTCCTGAAAGGGATAGAGGGCGAGCTTAACGAAGAGCAGAAAGA
>JBDRLK010000053.1:0-20206 GCA_043813155.1 Pseudomonadota bacterium
CTGCATTGCCATGGAGGCGCTGGCCAACCTCCACGTGAACCAACCTCCCGTGTGCCTGCGCTACCACCGCACGATCTCGCCCGATGTTGTGGAACGAGGCATTGACCTGGAGCGGATGGGCATGGGTCATCCCGCCTGGCACAACGAGGACCTGCTGGAAAAGTGGGGTCTTACGCGGGGCTGGTCTCCCGAGGAGGCCAAGAAGGTGCAGGTAGGCTGCTGCGTCAACGTCAACATCCCCGGCAAAACCATCACGGCAACGGGGATTGCCACGGTGGGGGCCATATTCACGGTCAAGCTGCTGGAGGAGATTCTTGGGTTGTTCGACACGCCCGACGTGCCCGGCAAACCCAAGCTCAAGGACGCGAAGCAGATGCGATCAGCCGACGAGCTGCTCGATGCCATCGGTGAGCAGCTGCTGTTCAATATGAAGGTAGGCGTGAACTCCTGGAACCTGGGCCAGCAGGTGCTCATGGAGTTCAGCCCGGACCCGTGCAACTCCTTTCTCCTGGATGAGGCCCTGGAGAGGGGAGTCGACCTGACAAAGCTTCACAAGGAGAACGATACCTGGCCCATGACGGTCTGTTTTGGCGGGATCAACGTGGCTGACTCCCTGGCGGCAATTCAGAAGCTGATCTTTGATGAAGGCAAGTACACCATGGATGAGCTGATCGCGGCGCTGGGGGCAAACTGGCATGGACATGAAGCCATGCGCCTGGATTTCCTCAATGCCCCCAAGTACGGCAACGACGATGACTATGCCGACGAGTGGGCGGTGAGGACTCTGACAAGAATTCATGACATGGTCAGGCAGGTCAAGGATGCCTGGGGCTGCCCCCTGACCATTGACGGGAGCATGGCATCGGCATACCAATCGATCGGGCTTGCCTGCGGCGCCACGCCTGACGGCAGGCTGGGCGGCACACCCCTGAACGACGGCACCGTCTCACCCATGCCCGGGGCCGACAGGAATGGTCCCACGGCTGTGCTCAACTCGGTAGGCAAAATACCTTACATGCACACGCAGCTTTTAAACCAGAGGTTCATGCCGCAGTTCCTCGAGGGGGATAACAAGAAGCTGTTCGCCCAGTACCTCAGGGAATGGTATGAAAAGGGGACCATCCCCCACATCCAGTTCAATGTGGTGGACAGCCGGGTCCTGCGGGACGCCCAGGAGCATCCGGAGAAGTACCCTGATTTGCAGGTGAGAGTTGCCGGTTACAGCGCCTTTTGGATCGACCTGGCCAGGGAGACCCAGGACGGCATCATCGCCAGAACAGAGCAATCCATGGATTGATCAGGCATCCGGAACGGGGAACTGCCGATTAAACCTGCTAAGAGCAATATGCACGAAGACGCCACCCGGGCAAGCGGTGTTGTATTCAACATCCAGCGCTTTTCCATTCATGATGGACCGGGCATACGAACAACGGTTTTTTTCAAGGGCTGCCCCCTTCGGTGCGGGTGGTGCAGCAATCCGGAATCGCTGAACCCGTACCCCGAGATCATCACCAGGGACGGAAAATGCATCAGGTGCGGCAGGTGTGCGGAAGCCTGCTCCGAGCAGGCTATTGAAGTGGCAGAGGGCAGGCGGAATATCCAGTGGGAGAAATGCAACGACTGCATGGACTGTGCCGAGGTATGCCCCTCGGGAGCCATAGAGGCCGCGGGGAAAACCATGACCGTGGCCGAAGTGCTGGGCATCGTGGAGCGGGACGCCGGTTTTTATCGGCGCTCCGGCGGCGGCATGACTCTTTCCGGCGGCGAGCCGTTGATGCAAAGGAGGTTTTCCTGCGAGCTGCTGCGGGAAGCCCGGAAAAAAGGAGTTCATACCGCGCTTGATACTTCAGGTTATGCTGACTGGGACGTGCTGGAAGAGGCGCTGAGCTATACAGACCTGGTGCTCTTCGATGTAAAGCATCCGGACTCGGAAGCACACCGGCAGGCCACCGGAGTTCCCAACGAGCGGATTCTTGATAACCTGCAGAAGACGGCTGCCAGACAGGGGCAAAAGATATGGGTCCGGTATCCGCTGATCCCCCGGTTCAGCGACTCGGAGGAGCAGCTGAAAGAGCTGTGCAAGCTCATCCTCGACCTGAAGCCTTCAGTGGAGAAAATCTCCCTGCTCTCCTACCATAAGTTTGGGGAGCTGAAGTATGCGGCCATGGGCAAGGACTATCCATGGAAAGGGATTTCCTTGATCAAGGACGAGGATGTCGGGAAATTCAGAAACCTGGTTGAATCCCATGGTATCGAGGCCGATGTGGGCAGGTAAAGGGAAGGAAAAAACAAATTCAAGGATCGGTTTTTAAAACCGCAGGTCCGCTCTCCCCTGCGGGATAGAGTGCGGGGCTTTAGCCCCTCTTTTTCAGGCTTTATTTATGGTTTTGTCGAACGACGGGGCGGTGCTTCTCGAAACGTGCCAGGTCTTGTGTCATGGAGCAGGCTCCGTCAAATCGCCAGGGAGCAGCCGCATCCTCCGTCTACCACGCCGGTTTCCGGGCCGCCGGGCTCGCCGGCGGCGTCCGCCGCGTCCGGTTCAGGAGACCCGGCCTCGGCCGGGTCCGCGTCTCCCGCGCCCTCCTCCGGAACGTCCGGCGGCGTTTCCGCCGTGATGCACGAGCCGCCCTCGCATGACTCCTCGGGCAGGCAGGCATGGCCGCAACGGCCGCAGTGGCGGGCGTCCGTGTCCAGGTCCACGCACTCTTCGTCGCAGTAGGTCGCCCCGGGGCAGACCGTCTCAGGCTCGACCAGGGCGTACCGGATCTTGGGTATCTTCCGTCGTCCATGCCACGAGAAACACATGATCGTCCGCCGGGAGGATGGCGACGGGCTGAAGCACGGCCTCGTTGACTTCCACGACGGGCTTGTCAAGCTCGAGGAGCTCCGGCCGGCTCCAGCCCCCGGTCCCCTCGGAGACGGCGGCGTAGAGCCGGCCGCGCGTGGCGATCACGACCGCCCGGACGCCGGTGCGGGATACGGCAACGGCGGGAAAGGCTCCGGCGGCGCTTCCCGTGTCCGTGAGAAGCTCCGGCCCCGCAAGCTCGGCCATGGGCTGCCACTCTTCTCCCGTGCGCGCTGCGGTGTTGACGGCGCAGGTGTACCATGCGCCCGGGGTGACGGTCGACTCGCATGAGTCGGACCACACGAGATGGACGTCGTCCCCCGCGCCGGCGATCACCATGGGCGACGTCGCCACCCTGCCTCCTGCAGGGGCGTCGGCCAGGGGGAAGGCCCTGCTTTCCGTCGGGGAAGATGCTCCGGCCCCGAAGACTTCGATGTGGGCGCTGATCGCGCCGAAGCCGTCCAGCCTGTCGGTGTGCCCGGCCCAGAGCGATGGATGGGTCGCGGAGCCGCCGGCGTGGGGGTCGATCTTCCAGTCGGCCAGGTCGGCCCTCTCGAGCCAGGCTTCCCCGTCGAACAGCAGGAAGGCCGCCTGCCCCGGGCTTCCATCCGGCACGCCCGTCAGAAAGACCACGAGGAGCCTGCCGGAGCTGTCCGCGGCCATGTCGAGCTTGTGAAAGAAGCAGTTGGCGTCCCCGAAGAAACGCTCGGCGATGATGCGCTCCGCGGTCCAGGACCCGGAGGCTGCGTCGAACATGACGTGCTTGATGCGGACGCCCGCCGCGTCTTCGGCCAGGTCGCCGCATTCCAGCGACCTGTCGACGAAATCTCTCTCGCTCCATGCCACGTGGATGTTCCCCTCGCGGTCGACGGCGTATCCCTGCTCGCCCCACCGACGGCACGTGGAGCCCGTTCCCGGGGCCGTGAGCGTCTCGCCGCTCCACGCCATGGCGGACGTGTCGAACGCCTTGATCTGCGCCTCCATGGAGGGCGACTCCACGGCAAGGTAGATCGTGCCGCCGTCGGGGCTGTGCAGGAGCTCGACCCGGCGGCCCCACATGTCGCCGACGGGATAGCTGTCCAGCGCTGCGGCCTCCCCTCCGGAAAGAAAGACGGCGAGGCATGGACAGAGGCAGGCGAGGAATCCGCTGAACCGAAGGACGAAGCCCGCCGTCCCGGGCTGCGGGTTTTGCTTGCGTGGCGGCATGTTCGGGTTCTCCTCACTTTACGGGAAAAATCGTCGCGCCTTTTCCCAATCTCTCCCGATATAATTTTCCTTTTTCCTGTAGGATAGTAACAGAATTGAAGTCCTTTACTCCATGTTTTTTTATTTTTCTTACTCTGAAATCATGTTCACCTGTACATTTGAACATTGAAACGGCCCGCCGCCGATGGACGAGGTCAATCCGGCTAGGCGTGATCGAGCTTGCAACAGCCGAGTTCCCAAGGGTCGGTCATGAAAAACGCCGGTATTTTCGGGGCAGACGTTGTTTTGTCGAGGTAGAACGGTCGTGTGGGCCCTAGGCCCTGCGGGTGAGGTCGGCCAGAGACTTGCCGAGCCTGGCCAGGGCCTCCAGCGCGTGGGGCCGGTAGCGGGGGTTGCGCAGCTGCACGAGCGCCCGCTGCATGAGCTTCTCCTCCCTGGTCCTGGCCACGTGGATGGGGTTTCCCGCCAGGTCCCTTTGCGTGTGATACATGCAGGCCGCGTCGCTCAGGGGCGTCGGAGTGAAGTCCTGGATCTGGCGCAGGTAGGAGAGCCGCGCGTTTACGTGCCGCGCCAGGACGAAGGCGTCCTCGAGCGTGGAGCCCGGAAAGGACGAGATGAAGTAGGGCAGGAGGTGGTACCTCTTCCCGCTCCTTTGCGCCTTTTCATAAAAGAGCTTTTCAAATTGAAGGTAGCGCTCGAAGGGCGGCTTGCCCATCAGGCGCAGCACGCTGTCGCTCGCGTGCTCCGGCGCGACGGAGAGCTGGCCGCCGATGACGTCCTCGTCGAAGAGAAAGTTGAGGAACCTGGCGTCGGACAGAGCCAGGTCGTGGCGTATGCCCGAGTTGATGAACACGTGCCTCACACCGGGGATTTTCTTCATGCGCCGGATCAGGCCCATGAGGGGCGAGTGGTCGACGACGAGGTTTTTGCACGGGGCGGGGAACAGGCAGCGCTTCGCGCCGCAGGCGCCGGGGACCTGGTTCTTCCTGCACGCGATGGCGTACATGTTGGCCGTCGGGCCGCCCACGTCCGTGATGGTCCCGTCGAAAAAGTCCTGTGCCGCCAGGCTTGCGGCCTCGCGAAGAAGGCTTTCCGGCGACCTGCTCAGGACCCTGCGCTGCACCAGGGCGAGGGCGCAGAACGCGCAGCCGCCGGCGCAGCCCCGGTGCGCCGTCAGGGAAAAGCGCACCACGGTCAGGCCCGGAACGTCCTTCCCTCCCTTCCCGCCGCAGGGGTGGGACCGGCGCGTGAAGGGCAGCTCGTAGACCCTGTCCAGGGTCCCGGCCGGCGGGAGCGCCGGCGGGGTCTGCACGACCAGCCTGTCGTCATGGGGCTGGACCAGGACACGCGCGTGCGCGTGGCGCCTCATGTCCATGTGGGCCTTGAAAAAGGCATCGGGGCTCGCGGCGACCTCGTCGAAGTCCGGGAGCCAGACCGCATCGGCCGGTATCAGCCCCGCCTCTCTGACCGGAAGGCTGAACACGATCCCCGGCATGGCGGCGAGCTCCCCGGCGTCCCTGCCGCGCCGCATCCATGCGACGATGGCAAGGACCGTGTGCTCGGCCATGCCGTAGGCGATGATGTCCGCGCCTGCGTCCACGAGGATGGAGCGCCTCACGCCGTCCTCCCACGCGTCGTAGTGGGCCAGCCTCCTCGTGGAGGCCTCGATGCCGCCGAGGACGATGAAAGCGGCCCGGTTGGCCTGGTGCACCCTGTTGGCGTAGACGATGCACGCCCTGTCCGGCCGCAGCCCGGGCCGGCCGGCCGGGCTGTACTCGTCCCTCCTTCGGCGGCCCCCGAGCGCGGTCGTGTTCGCAACGAGAGAATCCACGCATCCTGCCGTGATCCCGAAAAAGAGGGTGGGCCTGCCGAGCCGCTGGAAGTCCTTTGCACCGTGCCAGTCGGGCTGCGCAATGACCCCGACCTTCAGACCGTGGGACGCGAGCCAGCGGCCGATCAGGGCCGCGCCGAAGGACGGGTGGTCCACGAAGGCGTCGCCCGTGACAAGGACCACGTCCGCCCGGCCCCCAAGCTCCCGGGCCGTCGTTGGCAGGAATGCAGACTTGCCGCTCATGGTAGGGTCCAGTGTAGCAGATTTTTCGCCGCTGGGGGAGTGGAAAGGGACGGCGGCCGTCAGGGGCACGCGTACGACAGGGTCCACGCGGTTCCCGGCGCCACCTCGACGGCGATGTAATAGGTCCCGGGAGAGAGCGTGCGCGAGATCGCGCTCGTGCTTCGCACGAGGCACGAGGACGGGTTGCAGATGTCCGACATCAGGTACATCCTTCCCGCCGCGGCGTCGAGGCTCGCGGAAAACGTGCCCGCGGCCGTGATCTCCACCGACAGGATCGCTTCCGGCCCCGTCTCGGTATACGCCGTGCCGCCGCACACGTAGCTGTCCGCGTCGCTGACCGCGCCGTACTCGAGCCCTCCCGTCTCGCCGAGCAGGCAGTCGATGGGCCTGAACTCGACGACCGGCGTGTACACGCACGCGTCCCCGTCCTCATCGCAGAAGTCTTCCGTGCAGGGATTGGCGTCGCCGCAGACCGGCTCGGGGGACAGGCCCCAGCACCTTCCCATGGAGGTGCACCGGTCGTCCCCGGTGCAGAAAAATCCGTCGTCGCACGGCGTCCCCTCGGGAAGGTACTCGTTGACACAGTGCTCCGTTTCCGGGTCGCACGAGTCCAGGGTGCACGGCCAGGGATCGGAGCAGTCGATGGCGTCGGCGTACGCGCACGCGCCGCCGACGCAGGAGCCCACGCCCGTGCAGTCGTTCCCCTCGTCGCAGACGATGCCGTCCGAGGCCGGCGTGGTGAAGCACACGTGCGTGTAGGGATCGCATATCTCCTCGATCGTGCAGAGGTCGAAATCCTCGCAGTCCGGGTCGTTGTAGGGAGGCTCCGTGTCGACGTGCTCGCAGGAAAACGCGCACCCCGGATCACACCCGTCGCCCGGCTCGCCGTTGCCGTCGTCGCAATCCTCGTGGCCCTCCCACACGAAGCCGTCGCCGCACTCGGCGTGCCGGCACAGCGGAGTGCACGCGTCGGTGCTCGTCAGGTTGCCGTCGTCGCACTCCTCCCCTTCGTCGACATTCCCGTCCCCGCATCGGGGGAGAGGCCCGATATCGGGGCCGTCATCGGCATCCGCATCGTCCGCGTCGCCGGCAATCCCGTCTCCCGGCAGGTCCGCGGCGTCAGGAGCGTCGGGGGGAGCATCGCCCGCGTCGCGATCCTCGGGGGCGTCCGCCGGAGCTTCGTTCGCGCCTTCGTCCGCGTCCTGCTCGCCGTCATGGGCCTCGGCATCAGGGCCGTCGACCGCCCCGGAGTCATCCTCGAATGCGTCCATCTCGTCCCCGCTTCCGCCGCACCCGGCCGCTGAAAGAAAAACCGGCAGCAAGAGAGCCGGAATCAATGCTGCGATCGATCCTATTTTCATGTTGCCGTCTCCTTTCACGAGCCCATGATCCACAGGATGTAGTAACCGGACCTCCTGTAGTCCGTGCCTGTCGCAGGGTACCAGCTGGTCAGGCCGACGTACCAGGTCTGGGCGCTGCCGCAGGAGGGGAGCCAGCCGGTCCGCTCGATTCCCCCCTCCATGTAGCCGTCCCACAGCCACCACCCCTGGCCCATTCCGCCGCTCGTGCACGGCTTGTAGATCAGAAGCGAGGGGTCCCAGTACTGGACGGGCGCGGTCCACGCATCCCCCTTCATCAGCGGCTGCACGACCGCTGCGAACTGCACGTTGGCCGGGACCGTGACGGCGTAGAACTTGTCCGGCCCGCGGGTATAGCTGCTGGCGAACGGATTGTTGCGGGCGTAGTCCCCGGTCGTCGCCCCGTCCTTGAAGAGGTAGGTCGCGTTCCTCCCGGCGTAGGTGTAGGTGTTGCCCGCGTAGGCCTTGAGCGTCCCGGGGCTGATCGCGCCGCCGCAGCTGTTGATCGACGGGACCGAGGGGCTCCCGCCCCACGCGTCCCCTTCGCCCCACATCGTCCCGTTGCACCCTCCGGGCTCCTGCGTGTCCGGCAGGCCGTCCCCGTCGTCGTCGATCTCGACCTTCAGCGCGTAGTTGCCATTGTACGGCGGCCAGCTCCCGCTGCCGCACGCTCCGGCCGGGCCGGAGCCGCACTGCCTGTACGCCCAGGGGATGACGACCGCCATTTTACCGGCCGGGATCCTTCCCGTGGTCATCCTCGCGCCGTGGCCCGAGGGCGACGCCATCCTGGTATGATCGCCTTCCTGGTCGCACCCCACGATCCACATGCTCGTCTCGCACGATATGGCGAAGAAGTAGATAGCCTGCTCGTATCCGGACGGCGTGTCCGTGCCGTCCGTGGAGATCACGTAGCCCCTCGAGAGGTTCCACGGCGCGGCCGTGTGGTTGACGTGGAACAGGGCCGCGATGTGCGGGGTCGTCCAGGTGTAGCCGTCTCCCATCACCGCGCCGTTGTCGTCCGTGCACAGCCACTGGTTCGAGATCACCGAGTAAAGGCCCCCGCGCTGGTACCACGGGCTGCTCCAGTAAGCTGCGTCGGTCGTGTTCGCGGTGAAGGTCCCCCCCATCTGGATTTCCGGCTGGTCCGTGATGCAGGTCTGGTTGGTCAGGCCGCCCACGCGGTCCACCCTGATGGTGTGGTTCCCTCCCGTCGTGGTCCCGCCTCCCGTGTCGATCCCGATGCTGTGGGTCCCGGTGGGCAGGACGAAGCGGCTCAGCAGGAAGCACGGGTCGTTGGCGTCGTACCCGGGAAGGAGCGGGCCGGCGGCCTCGCACGTCGCGTCGCCGGTCTCGTTGCAGCCCAGCATGGCCGTGGTGCTGCCGCAGGCCGGCGTCCCCGGGTCCCCGCCGAAGAAGTACAGGATGGGGTTGAACTCCGCGGCCGAGACGTGGACCCTGTAGCGGTACAGCTGGTACTCGACGGGGTTTGTGAAAGAGTAGAAAACATCCCTGCTGCCCGCCGCGGCCCCGCACGCGTTGAAGGGGCTCCCGGCCGCCCATGTGTCGGTCGCGCAGTACGAGTCGCCCGCGCCCTGCCAGGTCATGGAGGCCCCGGAGCCGGACTGCGGCATCACGGTGGAGCCGCTGCAAAAGTCGTTCCCCGGCGGGGGCCCGATGGGATGGATGCAGAGCCCGTTGCCGTCGCAGATGTCGGGCGTGCACGTGTGGGTGTCGGCCGCGCAGGCCGCGCCGTACGGCTTGTTGGTCCATGCGGTTTTGCTGGCCGTGGAGTCGCACCACTGGCACGCGTTGACGATGTTCGCGGCCCCGTGGGCCACGCACGAGGTCCCGATGAGGCAGAAGTTGTCCTTGACCGGGTGAATGCACGCACCCGCGCCGTTGCAGATGTCATCCGTGCAGGCGTACGCGTCGCCCGCGCACGCGGTCCCGTACACCGCGCCGCTCCAGGCTGTCTTTGTCAGTGTCGTGTTGCAGGCCTGGCAGGGGTCGGTCGGGTTGGGCTGGCCGTTATTGTAGCACGTCCCGCCGATCAGGCAGTAGTTGCCCGTGACCGGGTAGGAGCAGTTGTCGGCCGCCTCGTTGCACACGTCGCTCGTGCAGACAAGGCCGTCGCCGCACGGGGTCCCGCTGCCCGTGCACGAGCCGGAGCCATTGCACGTGTCCGTGGCCGTGCAGAAGAGGCCGTCGTTACAGGCCGCTCCCGGCGCCTTGTTGCCCCACGAGATCTGGCTCGTCGCGCTGCGGCACCACTGGCAGGCGTTGGCCGGGTTGTCGGCATTGTTGGCATAGCAGGCCCCGGCGATCAGGCACCAGCCCGCGTTGATGAAGAAGCCGCACGTGTCCGCGCCCTCGTCGCACGTGGCCGTGGCGCACGCCGCCGGCGCGCTGCACGGGGCCGAGCCGGCCACGCAGGTCCCGCTTCCGTTGCACGTGCTCGTGCCGTTGCAGAACAGGCCGTCGTCGCAGCTCGCTCCCGCCGGCCTGTTGCTCCACGCCGTCTTACCCGTCGCGCTCCAGCACCGCTGGCACACGTTGCCCGGGTTGGAGTCGTTGTCGGCGTAGCACCTCCCGCCGATAAGGCACGCGCCGTCCATGACGGGATAGCTGCAGGTGTCGGATCCCTCGTTGCACACGTCGCTCGTGCACACAAGGCCGTCGGAGCAGCTGCTCCCTGTTCCCATGCACAGGCCCATGGCGTTGCACGTGTCCGTGACCGTGCAGAACAGGCCGTCGTCGCAGGCAGACCCCGGGGCCAGGGGGGTCCACGACGTCTTGCTCGCCGCGCTGCGGCACACCTGGCAGGTGTTGGCCGGGTTGACGTCGCCGTTGTTGTAGCACACCCCGGCGATCAGGCACTTGCCGTCCCGGACCGGGTAGCGGCACTCGTCCGTGACCTCGTCGCAGGTGTCGTCCGTGCAGGGAATCCCGTCGACGCATGGGTCCCCGCTGCCGATGCAGTTTCCGAACATGTCGCACGCGTCGCCCTGCGTGCAGAAGCTGCCGTCCTCGCAGGGCGTGCCCGCGGCCAGAAGGGTCCAGCCCGTCGTGCTCACGAGGGTCTGGCAGCTCTCGCACGTGCCGGAAGGGTTGACCGCCCCCTCGGGATAGCAGACCCCGCCGATGAGGCAGAAGCCGGCCATGAGGTCGTTCGAGCACGCGTTGGCGATCTCGTCGCAATCGTCGCGCGTGCAGGCCAGACGGTCGTTGCAGTCGCCGTCCGTAAGACAGCACCCGGCGATCCACGTGTTGACGCACCCGGTGACGGGGTCGCAGTCGTCCTCGGTGCAGATGTTGGCGTCGTTGCAGTTGCGGTCGGCATGGACGCACAGGCCCTCGCCGAAATCGCACGTGTCGATGGTGCAGGCGTTCCCGTCGTCGCAGTCCGAATGCCGCGAGCACTCGCTGCACTCGCATACCGGGCCGGGCACGCAGATGTGGGCGCAGTGGCCCTCGCCGTAGCTGCCGGACGGGTCGATCCTGTCGTTGATGCAGGTGTCGCTCGTGCAGTGATCGCCGTCGTCGCAGTTGACCGGCGGGCCGACCTCGCAGTTGCCCCAGCAGTCGCATTGCTCCTCGCCGTTGCAGAAGACCCCGTCCTGGCAGGCCAGGTGCTCCCCCGGCGTGCAGCAGTCGTCCCTCCCGGCAAACAGGGCGGTGCCCGCGCTCCGGCGGGCGGGGGCCGCGTCCATGGAAGCCGGGGTATCCCTGCCGCAGGAGACCAGGAGAAGGCCGAGAGACAGCACCGATACCCCCCCTGCCGCGTTCATTGCCAGGGTCGCTACCTTGTATGCCCTCATGATGTCAGCTCCAATGAAAAGTATATCTGGATATCGTTGTGCATTTTGCATGCCAGGAGACGGGCTCCCGGCCGGCCGGCGGGCGGGCGTCCTATCTTGTCGATTTTCCGCCATTATCGTGAAGGGCCGGCCCCGCCGATCCCCTGCCGGCCGCATGGATCGCAAAGCGACTGTGGCGTGGCGTTTTTGTGTGCGTAGCAATAAGCGACACCAGGCTGAATTTGGATGGAAATTGATGATGAGAAAAGAGGCCCCGGGCACAGTGGCCGGTCCGGTTCCTTCTGTCTTTGGTGTGTGGCTGTTAAAAAAAATCATTTCGTAATATAAACCAGGGCAACTGCACCGGGAGGAACGCCATGAGCAAGAACAGGGTTACGCACACCATCCAGGATGACCTGGCGGCTCGCATGAAGAGGGGAAAGGTCGTGACCGTGGAGGAAGCGGTCAACGTGATCAGGGACGGCGACACGGTCGCAGCCGGCGGTTTCGTGGGGATCGGGTTTGCCGAGGAAGTCGCCATGGCCCTGGAGAAGCGGTTCCTGGACACGGGAAGGCCCGGGGACCTCACGCTGATCTACGCGGCCGGCATGGGTGACGGCAAGCAGCGGGGCCTGAACCATTTAGGGCACGAGGGCCTGCTGAAAAAAGTCATCGGCGGCCACTGGGGTCTTGCGCCAAAACTGCAGAAGCTCGCCATGGACAATAAGATCATTGCCTACAACCTGCCCCAGGGCGTTATCTCCCACATGTTCAGGGACTGCGCGGCCCACAAGCCCAGGACGATCACGCATGTGGGGCTCGGGACCTTCGTGGACCCGAGAAACGGCGGCGGAAAAATCAACGCGCTCACGACCGACGACATCGTGGAGCTCATCGAGTTCGACGGCCGCGAATACCTTGCCTACCGGCCCATGCCCATCGACGTGGCCGTGCTGCGCGGGACAACGGCCGATCTCGACGGCAACGTGACCATGGAGCGCGAGGCCCTGACGCTCGAGGTCCTGTCCATTGCCATGGCAACCAAGAATTCCGGCGGGTTCGTGATCGTGCAGGTCGAGAGGATCGCGGACAGGGACACGTTGAGCGCCCGCGACGTGAAGCTGCCGGGCATCATGGTCGACTGCGTTGTGGTCGCCGGCCCGGAGAACCACTGGCAGACCTTTGCCGAAAAATACAACCCTTCCTACAGCAGCGAGATCAGGGTCCCGGTTTCAGCGGCCGGGCCCATGGAGCTGGACGACAGGAAAATCATGGCGCGAAGGGCGGCCTTCGAGCTCAGGCCCAACAGCGTGGTGAACCTGGGCATCGGCGTGCCCGAGGGGATCGCGGGCGTGGCCGCCGAGGAGAACATCCTCGACTACCTCACGCTCACGGCCGAGCCGGGGGTGATCGGCGGCATCCCGGCGGGAGGGCTGAGCTTCGGCGCGGCAACGAACGTGGAGGCCGTCATCGATATGCCGTACCAGTTCGATTTTTACGACGGCGGCGGCCTGGACGTGGCCTTCCTGGGCCTTGCGCAGGCGGACAGGGAAGGCAACCTGAACGTGAGCAAGTTCGGGCCAAAGCTGGCGGGCGCCGGCGGGTTCATCAATATCAGCCAGAACGCGAAGAAGGTCGTCTTTGTCGGAAGCTTCACGGCCGGCGGTCTGAAGGTTTCGGCTCGGGACGGAAAGCTCGGAATCGATCAGGAAGGAAAGATCCGCAAGTTCGTGGAGCAGGTCGAGCACGTGACCTTCAGCGGAAAGGTGGCAGCGGCGGGCGGCCAGCCCGTTGTGTACGTTACGGAGCGATGCGTCTTCAGGCTCACGGGCCGCGGCATGGGGCTCGTCGAGATCGCGCCCGGCATGGATGTCGAAAGGGACATCCTGGCGCACATGGCGTTCAAGCCCGTGATCGAGGGCGAGCCGGCCGTGATGGACGCGAGGATCTTCAGGAAGCAGGCCATGGGCCTGAAGGAGGAGCTGCTGGCCATCCCGCTGGACCAGCGCTTCACCTACAGGAAGGATGAGAACATCCTGTTCATCAATTTCGAGGGACTCGCCGTGCGAACGGCCGATGATATCCGGAAGATAAGGCAGAGCGTGGAAAGCATCTGCAGGCCGCTGGGCAAACGCGTGTACACGATCGTCAACTACGACAATTTCTCCATTGTTCCCGAGCTCGAGGACGCGTACACCGCCATGGTCAAGTACGTTGTCGACGAATTCTACGAGGGCGTGACGCGCTACACCACGAGCGCGTTCCTTCGCATGAAGCTGGGCGACGCGCTGGCCGGCCGCAACGTGGCCCCGCACATCCACGAGAGCAGGCAGGAGGCAAGGGAGGCCCTGGTGCCTCGGGCCTCCCCTGCCCGACGGGGGTAGGGGAGGCTTCGGTCGCCCGTTAAAAACGGATTGAACAAGGGCATCATTCATGTTAGGGTGAAACGGTTTTTTTCAGTCAATCAAAAGAACATGAAAGAGGTGTGAATCATGGACTTTCATCTCACGGACGAGCAGCTCCTTTTCGCCAAGGAGGTGCGTGAATTTGCCAGGCGCGAAATCGCGCCGAGGGCCCGCGAGCACGACCTGAAGGAAGAATTCGACTTCGAATCATTCAGGAAGATGGGCGAGTTCGGCCTGCTTGGGCTCCACTTTCCCGAGGAGCTGGGCGGGGGCGGGGCCGACGTGGTCACGTCGGTCGTGGCGGCCGAGGCGCTGGCCGAGGGGGGAGCGGACGGCGGGCTGACGCTTGCCTGGGGAGCCCACACCTACCTGTGCGCGGACACGATCTACAGCCACGGCACAAAGGAGCAGAGGCAGAAGTACATTCCCGGGCTGGCAAGCGGCGAGCTGATCGGCTGCATGGGCCTGACCGAGCCCGGCGCCGGGTCCGACGTCGCGTCCCTGTCCGCGAAAGCCGTGAGAAAGGGCGATGTCTACGTTCTGAACGGCACGAAAATGTTCATCACCAACGGCCCCATCGCGGACGTGGCCGTCGTCTACGCGAAATCGTCAAAAGAAGGCGACCGGCACGAGGGCATGAGCGCGTTCATCGTGGAGAAGGGGACCCCCGGCTTCAGGGCGGGCAAGCACCTGAAGAAGCTGGGGGTGCGCAGCTCGACCACCTCGGAGCTGATCTTCGAGGACTGCGAGATCCCCGCGGAAAACCTGCTGGGCGCGGAGGGGGGCGGCTTCATGATGGCCATGCAGACCGTGGAATGGGACCGCAGCACGCTCGTTGCGCCCTTCATAGGCGGCTTGAAATATTCTCTCGAGAAATGCTGCACCTACGGCAAGGAGAGGGTCCAGTTCGGCCGGCCGATCGCGCAGTTCCAGGCCATCAAGCACAAGATAGCGGGCATCAGGATATTTCTCGAGGCGGCCCGCACCCTTGTTTACCACATTGCCTGGTGCAAGGACCAGGGAAGGCCCCTCAACCATCTCGAAGCCGCGATCACCAAGCTTTTCATCGGTGACTGGAGCCTCAAGCCCGGCTTTGACGCGATCCTGATCCACGGCGGGTACGGGTACATCCATGATTACGACGTGGAGCGGATGTTCAGGGACGGCTGTCTTGCGCCGATCGGCGGAGGCACGTCGGAGATTCAGAAGATGATAATATCAAAGATGATATAAGACGATATAGAAGCGGAGCCAATCATGAACTTTGATCACAGCGAAGCCGAAAAAAAGCTCAAGACGGACGTCAAGGCCGTTTTTACGAAGGACATGCTGCCGGCCATCGGCGAGCTCGGCGGGAGTGACCCGAAAAAGGCAAAAGAGACGTTGCTGTCCGTTCTCGCCGGCCTGGCGCCCACGGGATACCTGGACGCGGCGGCCGACCCGGAAAAGCTTGCCGCAAACCCTTTCAGCAACCAGCTCGGCCTTGCCCTGGCCGGCCTGGAGATCGCAACAATCTCGCCGCCCCTGTACGTCACGCTCGGCGCTCACGCCGAGCTCTTCGGGTGGCTTGTCGCTCGTTACGGCACAGAGGAGCTGAAGGCAAAATACCTGGCCCCCCTCAGGGAGGGAAAGATCCTGGGCGCAGCCGCCCTTTCCGAATACGCCGGGAATTTTGATTCGGACATGGTCGAGGTGAAAGGGACGAAGGGGGAGGGGGGCGCCATGATCGTAACGGGCGCGAAGAAGCACGTGACAGCCGCTCCCGTTGCCGATGTCATTGCCGTCGTGGGCCGGATGGACGACGGGCTGGCCCTGTTTTTCATCGACCCGAAAGCGGACGGCGCGCGGATCGGCCGGCCCATTCGGACAATGGGCTACAGCGGCCTTCTCATGGCCGACCTGGAGCTGGAAGGCTGCAGGGTGCCGGCCGCGGACGCGGCGGGCCCGATCGACGAGAAAGCGCTGCTCCGGGACTATCACGTCAAGGAGGACATGATCCTGACCATCGCTTCGCTGGGCGTGATGCGCCGCGCCTTTGCCGCCGGCCGCAGCAGCGCCGACAAGGCGGCCAGGGGGCGCAAGCCGCCCATGGCATACCAGGAGATCCGCTACATGCTCGCCGAGATGCAGACGCCGCTCACCACCTCCGAGCTCATGCTGCAGCGCGCAGCGTGGATGCTCATGGAGAACGCTCCCGAAGCCTCCACCGTCGCGGCCTGCGCGAAAGTGTTTATCGCGGAATCAGCCGAAGAGGTGGCGAGCAAGGCCGTGCAGATCCTCGGGGACGAGGGCTGTGTCCGGGGAAGCGAGACAGCCGAAAGCTTCAGCGACGCCAAGTACGGCCAGGTCGCGGGCCGGAGCTCCGAGGTGCTCAGGATGCTCATTGCCGACGACTGCCTTTCCAGGTATTGATTGTCAAAACAAATATGACCTGAATCATTGGTAGCCGCACGCCCTTGGCGTGCCTCGGGCGGGCCAAGGGCCCGCAGCTACAAGGGGAAGGGCGATCAATATTAACATTGCAATGCGCAAACTTGCCGTGTATAGTAACATTAAACTGCCTGTGCTGCGGTGGGGAATCTCACTATCATGGAGAGAAACGTGAAACACTATAACATTATTGCCGCCTGCCTGATCGTCGTCATGGCCGCCTGCGGCAGCGGAATCGATCCTTTCGAGGGGGACGGATGGAGCGACGACGGCCCGCGGCAGGACCTCGAGGATTCCGAGTCCGGCGTTGACGACGATGCGCTCGACGCCGCAGATTCCGGGGCGGACGATGCGACGCCCGATGGGCCCGCCGAGGTTTCCGATGACGGCGGAGCGGGCGATGCACCGGAGGCGGCCCCGGACGTTCCGGCGGACACGCACGAGGAGACCGACGGCGTGTCTCCCTGCATCCCGATCCTGGACCCGGGATGCGTGGACGAGGAAGTCTGCGACGACGGGCTGGACAACAACTGCAACGGCCGCGTGGACGAGGACTGCTACTGCCACCCGGGCGAGACAGGCCCCTGCTTCAGGGGCATGCCGGCCCATCGGGGTGTGGGCGGGTGCGTGGACGGGACCCACGTCTGCCCGTCGGTCGGCGAGTTCCCCCAGTGGGGGGAGTGCGAGGGCGGGATTATCGAGAGCGAGGAAACCTGCGACGGCAAGGACAATGACTGCAACGGGTGCACGGACGAGATCCCGGATTGCTACCCCGACGTGCTGTGCCCGAGCGATGATTACAGCGCGCCCTTGCACTGGTACGAGCTGAACGGCGACGCCATTTACCCGGGAACCCCCCTGGCCTGGTACTGGAGCGTGACCCCGCCCGCCGGGAGCACGGTCACGGCGCCCGAGTGCCCGACCTGCAAGAACACGCAGCTGTGGATCGACGTGTCCGGCGACTGGCTGGTCCACGTGGAGTTTATCGACGAGCTCGGCAGGGGCTACGTGTGCGAGTTCGTTATTCACGTGAGGGGCCCGGGCATCAGGGTCGAGATGTGGTGGAACGAGGGCGTCGGGGGCGACATGACGGACGTGGACCTGCACTTTCACAGGAACCCGCCCACGAACGCTTATTTCAATTTGGATGACTGCTACTACTCGAACTGCGATAATTATGTCTGGGGCTACAGGATAGCCTGGGGCTACGCTGTCACGCCTGCCGTGGACTGCCCCACGCCCGCCCCGTCCGGTTCGGATTATTCCACGGGGTGCCCGAATCCCAGGCTGGACCTGGACGACGTTGAAGGCAACGGGCCGGAAAACATCAATCTCGACAACCCGAACGACGGGGATTCCTTCAGGGTCATGGTGCATTACTATGACGACGAGGGCCGCGTGGGCCTGGCCGCGCCCACCTATATAAGGATTTATTGCGGCGGCGTGATGAAGTCGCTGTTCGGGCCCGCGGACATCTATTCCCAGAGCTGGGGGACGGGCGACATCTGGAGGGTCTGCGATATCGAGTGGGACGCGGATCTGAGTGACTGTGTCGTGACTCCACTGGGCGAGGGCGGGTCGTTCGATATTCGACCGGATTCTTCCAGGAGCTCGTTCTAGCAGTTTCATTTATTTCATTATACTTATCCAGATGCAATCCCATAAAGTTACCTCATTTGTCCTGCTTTTCTTCACAGCCCGTGCGGCTGGGGCATACGGCGGGAGTACGGCCGCGGGCAGCGGCCGTGAGGCGGCCGAGCCTCTTCCTGCCGAGGAAGCCGGCCGTGATGAGACACAATATCCCGAAGTAAAGATCGAGGGCATGGACTGCTGCATGGCCATGTGGCCGACCGTGTTTTTCGAAAAGGGAACCTCGAAGATACTGGAAGGAAGCAAGGCTGTTATCAGCATGACGGCAAGCGAGCTCGTCGAAACCCCGGGTATCGTCAAGGTCATTGTGGAGGGCAACTGCGACGAGATGGGTTCGGACAAGGGAAACATGGATCTTTCCGCGGAGCGCGCCGGGGCCGTGGTTGACATGTTCGTTGCGAAAGGAGCTGATGCCGGCGTTCTCATCCAGGCCGCGTACGGATCTGCCTGCGGCGGCCACCCACATCCTGAAATGAACAACCGCGTCAGGATCATGACGCTCGAGACAGCGGAAGGTTGCAGGGGATGCCCCTTTGCCTGCGACAAGGCAATCTCATCCGGCCTGGTGCCCGGGGAGGCTGAGAAATATCTTCCGGGCAGCGATTATTGCAAGTAGTGCGGCCCTTTATGGGCCGCGTGTAGCTGCGCGCCCTTGGCGCGCCTGAGATCGATTTCATGGCACGCCAAGGGCGTGCAGCTACATCGCGAATGAGGGGCGTTTTTATGTTGTCTTGCCGTAGCAGTTCCAGAATTTTCCGCGGCGTATGGCGCGGATAATGGAATCCTTGGTCTTCCTGCAGTCCATCTCGATCCAGGCCCTGCCGCAGCCGATTCTCGTGTGGGAGTCATCGGTGGCCACCTTGGTATAAGGGATGTCCTCGATGTCGTATTCGGGCGTGTAAAACCCTTTTGTCGTCACTTCGACCGCGTCGAGGGGAATCTTCTTTGCCACGCCGGCGATCCTGTCGATCACCTTTTCCAGGGGAAGGTTCAGCTCGCCCGGGTGATTGAAGATGTGGAGCGTTTCGCTGTCGCCGTCTATTCTGCTGACGTGCACGTACCCTTTTTCAAAGACCGTGAGCTCGATGCCCTTGAAGATGATAAGATCCGTGCGCACGCCGGCAAGCTGGTCGTCGTAACAGTCCTTTCTGAGCAGTGAATCGTGGTCCGTGAGCGCGATGAAATCGAATCCAAGGCCGGCGTACACGTCGGCCGTTTCCTGGATGGTCAGTGCGCCGTCGGAGCAGGTCGTGTGAATATGCAGGGCACCCTTGAGAAGCATGCGTTCTACAATAATCCTTCGCAGTGGAGGGAGTCAATAAGAAGTCCGGGCAGGGGAGGCAGAAACCTCAACACCTTATTAAGCGGGTCGCCCGAGCATCGTCGAGGGCGGCAACCTCACATCGTGTTAGTACGATTTCACGGGCGGCTGAAGCCGCCCCTGCCCTGGGAGGGAGAAAGGCGGGCGGCTGAAGCCGCCCCTACCCACTGTTGGGCGTGTGAGATGGCCCTAGTACTCGAAGATGAAGGCGTCGGCCGTGTAAGCGCTCCAGTAATCGCTGTAAAGGTACCTGTACGAGAGCTCGTCGAAGACAAACCCGTCCGCCGAGATGCCCCAGACGACCCACACCGTGTAGCCGGACGGCGGCTCGGGAAGGCCCGCGATCAGGGCCAGGTCCGGCAGGTCGTAGTCGGTCTGCGAGCCGGGAAGGAATATTTTCCAGATGGGAACCTGGTCGGGGTAGGTCTGAAGCAGGACTACCCAGAAGTCGGGCTCGGCTCCCTGGTTGCCGAATTCCATGTGCATGCCGCTGATCCGGCTTCCGTAGGAGGGATCAACGGGATAGGGGACCCCGATGAAGTCCTCCATGATAACGGGCTCCCAGGGATGCGTTATGTCCCTCATGATCTTGACGCTGAACGGATTCACGTAAATGGTATCGCCCGTGAGCTCGTCGATGCTCGTGTTGTAGGCCCCGAGCACGGCCGTGTACGAGGCGTCCGCCAGCTCGTAGCGAAGAGGCAGCCAGCCGGGGTAGAAGAAATCGGAAACATCTTTCTTGATGATCGTCCTGTCGTCCCTGAATACGACGCCGTCGCCGCCGAGGTCGATGAAGAGCTCGCTCTTGTACAGCTCCGGCCCATAGGAAATGTCCAGGGGCACGTAATATTCCTGAATTTCCATTGTTACCGACTGGTTGAGCTCGTGGGTCATGTAAACGAGCACGCCTTCGATGTCTTCACCGGGTCCGGCTATAATGCCCCTTGCAACGCCGAAGGCATAGGGCACGAAGGAAGCGGTCTCCAGGTTCTGAAGGCCGGCAACAGCGTACACGGCCACGGTTTCCGGCCGCACGAAGACGGAGAACAGGAACCCGTGCTCGCCCGTTGCATCCATGTCCTCCTTGACAATGCAATGGGCGCCGCCGAGCCCGGGGTTG